>JALEHC010000087.1 GCA_022763215.1 Saprospiraceae bacterium | reverse complement strand
AAGTGATAAATCATCTATCTTGCACCCCAATTTAAAAAATTGAAACCATGCCTGAAATTTCTAAGCGTGGGCAATCTGTGCCCATGTCACCTTTTCGCAAGCTAATTCCTTTTGCCGATCAGGCAAAAGCAAGAGGAAAGCACGTTTACCATCTCAATATCGGCCAGCCAGATATCCCAACGCCGCCGAAAGCACTGGAACGCGTTCGTCAAACAGACATGAAAGTATTGGCTTATGGTCCAGCGGTCGGTAATTTATCCTATCGAGAAAAACTGGTTGACTATTACCGTCAGTTTGAGATTGAAGTAACTCCTGATCAGATTATTGTCGGTAGTGGTGCTTCTGAAAGCTTACAAATTTTGATGTTTGCTTGTTTTAATCAAGGTGATGAAGTGATTGTACCAGAACCATTTTACGCTAATTATAATGGTTTTGCTCAAATTGGTGATGTCACTATCCGACCGATTACTACCCATATCAATGATGGATTTGCTTTGCCTTCGATTGAAGCCTTCGAAGAGGCCATCAACGAGCGTACGCGAGGCATCATGATTACCAATCCGAATAATCCAACAGGCTGTGTGTATAGTAAAGATGTTTTGCTTGCCTTGGGAGCTTTGGCCAAAAAACACGATCTGTTTTTGATCTGTGATGAAGTTTACCGGGAATTTTGTTTTGATGATAATGAATTTTTTTCAGTACTAAATATTCCTGAGCTTCAAGATCATGCTATTATAATTGACTCAATTTCAAAAAGATATAGTGCCTGTGGTGCTCGTATCGGTGCCATTGTCACACGCAATGAGGTTTTGCTTTCGAGTTTGACTCGCTATGTAAAGCTACGCCTGAGTCCGCCCGGTTTGGGACAGATTTTAGCGGAAGCGACCCTAGAAATGGGGCCTGACTATTTGACGGAAGTCAAAGAAGAGTACGATCGCCGTCGCTCAGTTGTTTTCAAACGACTTCAGAATATGCCAGGAGTGATCAGCTATTTACCGGGAGGTGCTTTTTACTGTTTTGCCAAGTTTCCGATTGATGATGCAGATCGTTTCTGCCAATGGCTTTTGGAAGACTTTGAGCATAAAGGAGCAACCGTAATGCTGTCTCCGGGTGCTGGATTTTATGCGTCACCTAATATGGGCTACGACGAAGTCAGAATGGCTTTTGTATTGAATACCAATGATTTGGAGAAAGCAATGGATTGTTTGGAAATAGCACTTCAAGTGTATCCTGGCAGGGTAGTGGCTAAACAAGCAGAAGCGGCGTTGCGCAACAAATAGCTATCGAAGTAGGATTAAATCAGCGGGCTGATTTTTTTGACCATATACAAATGCATTTTGCTCGAATTTAGCTGCTATTTCTTTGGCTTTCGCCAAATGCAAATCAAGTACTAAAAAACTAGGCTCTGCTGGCCAGATTTGTTGAGGGTCTTGGCCCAAAGCATCAAAAAATACATAATTCGCCTTTTTCAACATGCTTCGCAGTTGGGAAAGGCGCTTTTGATTTTCAGGCCATTCGGTTGGTTGGGAATATGGATTTACGGAAGTAATAAACGACCAGTTTTGTGCATGGTTTTGCTCCAGTAGCTCATCTAATGGAGGCGTTTGTTGGCCAATTTGGATGCAAATGTGCTTAGAAGGAACGATATAATGAGTTTGTAAATAGGCAATTATCAGCGACTCGTCTAAGGAAGAGGAATAATTTTCCATTGGTTTTCATTTTCGATTGAACAAATTGTACCTTTGCCCTGCTTTTGGATAGTGGTTTATTTTAAGCATAATTGCCTACGATAAAGCACTCATATTTTTGAATATAATCAATAATTGGATGGATAGGAATACCGTCATCGGGCTATTATTAATCTTTGGTCTTTTCATGCTTATGCAGTATATGAATAGCCCGACACAGGAACAATTAGAGGAAGAAAGAAGAATCCAGGATTCATTGGCTCGTGCCGAATATGTAAAAGATAGTTTGGCTAGAATCCAGAATGAAAGTAGTGTTGCGGATTCCCTACAGGAAACAGTTGATATCAATGCCTTGCCAGATTCTGTAAAGCAAACTCGTCTGAGTGGTGCTTTTGGACCTTTTGCCTTGGCTGCAAGTGGTGAAAATGCAGAGTATGTACTTGAAAACGAAGTGTTTAAAGTGACTTTCCTTAGTAAAGGTGGGCGTATAAAAGGAGTAGAATTAAAAGATTACTACAAGATTTCGGAAGATGAAGAAAAAAACGAAATCAAATCTACGCTAAAGCTACTCGAAGATGCTAAAAATGAATTCGATTACTTTTTGCCAATTGCAACGATTCCGACAGGAGGGGTGAAAACAAGTGATTTGTATTTTGATGCAACCGAGCGTGGAAACTCCATTACATTTCGCGCAAGCGCAGGAAATGACCAATACTTCGAACAAACATATACGCTTAACCCAAATAGTTATGAACTAGCTTATACGCTTAAGTTTCATAACCTGCAAAATGTACTTTCCGGCAATACCGAAAATATCGAGCTGAAGTGGGTAAATTATCTCGATAAGATTGAGAAAAATGATAGCTACGAACGCAATTATTCCAGTATCTACTACAAGCCGGTAGAGGATGAAGTCGATCATTGTTCGTGTACTTCTGATGATACGGAAGATGCAGAAGGAATGAAAATGCAGTGGGTATCGCACTCCAACCAGTTTTTTAATACAACCATTATCGCACGTGATGGTAACTTTAATCGTGCCGAAATGGAAACCGTAATGCTGGATGAAGAAAAACGCGATCTCAAATTATTGAAAACCGATCTTTCGATTCCTTATACGCGCAAAGCGGATGAGACTTTCAATATGAGCCTTTATATGGGGCCAAATGATTTTGAAACCTTGCAATCGACAGCAGAAGGTATGGAATACATCATTCCTTTTGGATGGAGTATTTTTGGTACCATTAACCGCTGGATTATTCGCCCGATTTTCAACTTCTTATCTGGTTTTATTGGTAGTAAAGGTATTGTGATTTTGGTGTTGACCTTTATTGTAAAGCTTTGTCTGTATCCATTAACTTACCGTATGCTGTATTCGCAGTCGAAGATGGGGGCATTGAAGCCGCAGCTGGAAAACATGCGTAATAAGTTTAAGGATGACCAACAGAAACAGCAAGCAGAAACCATGAAGCTGTATCGAGAATTTGGGGTAAATCCATTAGGTGGTTGTATGCCAATGGTGCTGCAGATGCCGATTTGGTTTGCATTATACCGATTCTTCCCAGCTTCGATTGAATTCCGTCAGGCTAGCTTCTTGTGGGCAAATGACTTGTCTTCATATGATGTGTTTTTCCGCCTGCCATTTGAGATTCCATTTGGATTTGGTTCGCACATCAGTCTGTTTACGATTTTGTGGGCAACTACCACACTGATCTACACATTCTACAATACACGTCACATGGATTTCTCTGCTAATCCGGCCATGAAGTATATGCAGTATATTATGCCTATTTTCTTTGTAGGCTTCTTTAATAGCTTTGCTTCCGGACTGACTTGTTACTTGTTATTCAGTAACTTGTTTAATATCACGCAGACAATTGTGACGAAGAATTATATCATCGATCAGGAGAAGATCAAAAAGGAACTGGAGGATTATCGAAAGAAACCGAAAGAGGAGAAAACGAGCAAGTTCCAGCAACGACTTCAAAAAGCGATGGAAGAACAACAGAAGATTCAGGCGCAGCGCGAGGCGCAGAAGAAGAAAAAGAGAAGAAAATAATCTACACATATAACGAAAGCCTCCTGCTCAAGCGGGAGGCTTTTTTAATGCCAATATTATGTATAACCTACTTTATATTTTCGGATTAACCGCATTGTTGGCCGCTTGCTCGCCCAAAGTAACACCCACTACTCAGCAACAAGAGTCTGCACCAACGGAAAAAGAAGAGACTGATCAGAAAAGCGAATCAATACCCACACTGATGGTCAGCTTTCGCAAAACCGCTTGCTACGGAGATTGCCCAGCCTACGAAGCTAGGTTCATGAGTGATGGTGCGGTACGCTATCACGGTATTCGAAATGTAGAAAAAGAAGGCTATTTCCGTGCCGAAAATCAGCAGCAAACACTCCAGAAAATAATCGAAAAAGCAGAAGCCATTCGCTTCTTTGACTTGGCAGAGAAGTATCCATTTGAAAACCCAATGATTGTGGATTTGCCAAATACTTTTACCTACATTAAAAAGGGAAATCAGGAACATCAGATTCAGAATAACCATGATGCACCGGCTACGCTGCTTGAATTGGAGCAATTGATAGAGCATCAGTTATCACAAATGGAATGGACAACTGATGCTCCCTGGAAGAAGGATTAGTCAATTTGGATAGATTGGAATTTGGCGAAAGCCGAAAAACGAACGATGCCGCCAACCTGCTCGAATTCCTGTTGTTGCCCATCGATATGGATATTTTTGACTTCTTTCCAGCCAATCAATTCTATATCAAAGCTTTGCAAATCACCTTCGTATGTACCTGCTATCTGTTGCTCAATTTGCATTTCTTGAACCTTGAAGGTTCTTAATGTATAATCACCTTTCGTATAATCATAGCCTTCTCCTGCATCGAGGTATAGTTGGCTAGTTGCTTCACCTGCAAAGATTTGTAGCTTGATGTTTGTAATTTTCAGTTGACCAACAAACTGTTGAACAGGGTAATGCGGAATGACGGCCCCTGCTCGCACAAAAAATGGAATATGATCCATCTGCAAAGATACGGCACTTATTCGCCCACCTTCCTTTGATTCGTGCGTGTAGTAATGGTACCATTTGCCTTTCGGCAAATACAAAAGCTGCCCTTTTTGAGCGGACTCCAATACTGGACTTACAATAATATGATCGCCAAATAAAAATTCTGCTTCTCGTTCCAGACACTTCTCATCGGTCTGATCTTCAAAACTTAGACTGCGCAAAATTGGCTTCCCTTCTTGTGCATTTTGCCAGAAGGCTGTATACAAATAGGGTAAAAGCTGGTAACGCAACTGGATAGCCGTTCGGGCATGCTCAGTGGTTTCTTCTCCGAATGACCAAGGTTCTTGATCTAATCGATTGAATGCTTCCGCTAGTTTCACTACTTCCGAATCTACCAGAGATGCGCCATCCTCATTATTACCCATGGAGTGTGTTCGGAATAGTGGATGGAAAATACCGAGCTGTAACCAACGCAGGTACAACTCTGGTTCGGGTTCGCCTGCAAAACCTCCAATGTCGGTACCCACAAACGAAAAGCCAGAAATACTCAGTCGCTGGCATTGTAAATTAGCTAGTCGTAGATGCTCCCAATCAGCAAGATTGTCGCCCGTCCAAACAGCTGCATATTGCTGGCCTCCACTAAAAGTAGCTCGGGTCAGCACAAAAGGACGCATATTTGGTTTGTGCTTTTTCAGACCATCATAGGTCGATTTTGACATCTGGTGGCCATAAATATTATGAGCTCGCGGATGCGTATTTGGCTCGCCGTCCATATCGTGCATCACTTCATCCGGAAAAGTGTAGCTATTTACTTTGAAAACAGCGGGTTCGTTCATGTCATTCCAGAAGCCTGCAATGCCTTGTTTGGCATATAATTCTTCATACAAATCTTCCCACCAACTTCGGACTTTAGGATTGGTAAAGTCTGGAAAAACACAGTTTTCCGGCCAGACCGGGCCGATCATTAAGTCCCCATTTGTTCTTTTACAAAACATGTCCTGCTCAATTCCTTCATCATACACCCAGTACCCATCGTCCGCTTTAATACCAGGGTCAATCATCACTACAGTTTGAAAGCCTTTTTCCTGTAAAGCGTCTATCATTGCTTTAGGATCTGGAAAAAAGTCTTTATTCCAGGTAAAGCAGCGATAACCATCCATATAATCAATATCCAGGTAAATCGCATCACAGGGAATATCTTGGCTGCGAAACTGTTCAGCCAACTCCAATACCCGAGATTCTGGGTAATAACTCCATCGACATTGGTGATACCCCAATGCCCACATGGGCGGAAGTTCTGGAGTACCCGTAACATGATGATAAGACTGAGCTACGGATTCCAAAGAAGGCCCATAAAAGAAGAAATAATCCATTTCTCCACCTTCCGCATAGAAACTGGTTTTACCTTCCGATTCCAGATTGAATTCAAAATGCGTGCGGTAAGTATTGTGTAGGAATATGCCATAAGCAAGACCATTAGTCAAGCCATAATAAAATGGAATAGAGCGATATAGCGGATCACTATCCTTACTAAAACCAAAGGCATCTGTATTCCAGTTTTGAAGTTTTTGACCACTTAATTCCAGTGAACCAGATTTATCGCCCAGGCCAAAATACTTTTCTCCTTTAGCTACTTTTTTTGTGATGTTAACCTCAATTAACCCCTTGTGGATGGTGGTGCGTGCCCGGTAAGGTTCTGCATCTTCGAGTACGACTTGTCCATCTTTATTAAGGATGGAAACCTTAAGGTCTGTTTTGCTGACAAAACAGGAAAGCTTTTCTGTTTGAATACAGTACTGTGCAGGCGTTTCAGATACTTTTAGCTCAGTAGTTTGTTGTTGAAATTGTTCAGAAAGTACATAGCTAAAATCGCGTTCGTACTGTCCGTTGTAGGTATATCTAAACCGCAAGATATCAGCGCGGTAAATATCAATTTTCAATCCTACCTTATTGGCAGTCGTAAAAAGGAAGGTTTGTCCATTTTGATTAATTTGGGTGACCGGTTCCGCTTGAAAGTCTTTAAAGACATCATCAAATCGGTCAAAACCCTCCGTTTGCTCGTATCTGATCATAAGTTAGTTTTGAGTCGCTTTTTGGTGTTCATATTCAAAATGAGCGTGGCGATAACACTCCTGCTCAATATATTCTTTTTCTTTAATTAGGCGTTCATCATCCCACTGGAATGTTGCTTTGAATAACTCCAGAACAGGCATCAATACCGGTTCTATGCTTGGCAGGTCAAAGTATAACCGACCACTTCGACGATTAAAGAAATCCATAGGCTCAATCACCAATTCATTATCAATGGTAAAGGTGACTTCCGCTTTCGCTAAACGGACCACTGGCGATTCATCCGTCATGGTGCTCATGAGTCGGACTATTTCATCAGATTGTTTGCCATAGTTAGCGACTAAATATTGTGCGTAATAGTCTTCTAACTGGAATTCTTTCAAATGAGTTATGAGTTGCTGTGTATAAGTCTGTACCTCTTTCGGATTTTTGAAGGGGCCTCCAGCTAGTGGAATTTTTTTGGTCTGGACTGGTTTCAGGTTCTGGCCTGTTGCTTTTGCAAATTTGTCAGCAACCAGATCGATAATTCGTTCAGCCATTTTTCGATAGCCCGTCAATTTACCACCTGCAATAGAAAGCAAACCTGTTTCAGATTCAAAAATCTCATCTTTTCTAGACATTTCGGAAGCAGATTT
>JALEHC010000520.1 GCA_022763215.1 Saprospiraceae bacterium | reverse complement strand
TAGACCTAGGGGTTTCTATCTTAGATCAGGCCATTCAGGATTGCCTTGACGGCAAAGCTTAAAGCTCACGGGCATAGTAGAGTTCGCAACTGCTATGTCCGGTATGGCCCATTGGGGCTGTCAGGCGCTTAAATCCGGCTCGTTGGTAGAGCTTTCCAGCAGATTCCATAGAAGCAATTGTTTCGAGATAGCAAATTTTGTATTTTCTTTTTTTGGCTTCCGCCAAACAAATATCCATGAGTTGTTTGCCGAGGCCTTTGCCTCTTAGTTCTGGATAATAATACATTTTGCGCAGTTCGCAAACTTCCGGCCCGGCACCGCTTAGTGGCGCAATGCCGCCACAGCCTTTGACTACGCCATTTTCGGTGACGACCAGAAACAGGCTTTGGTCGTCGTTATAAGCCTGATACATATCTTCCAGCTCGGGATCCATAATGGAATAGCCTTCGCCAACGGCGCCAAATTCGGTCATCACATCCCGGATTACCTGTGCCACGGCAGCATTGTCTTGTGGCTCGATCGGACGTATTTGAAATCTTGCTTCCATGATAAATTAATTAGGCCGGTAAGATAAGTCCTTCGTGATAATTCTTAAAATCTGATGGAAATGTATAATTTTGGCAACGAACAAAAAGTAGAAACAATGCGCTTGAGTTTTTTCCTTTGTGTCTTGATTTTAGGTTTTACCGCTTGCCAGAGCGATGCTCCAGAAGAAAAGAAACCTAAAGACCGTAGTCTGCCTAAGAACTTGAAAATTGACCGTAAGGCTGGGCCTATTCGTACGCCTGATGGAACATTTTTGTACTACCAACTGATGGGGCAGGGGCCTGCTGTGATTGTACCGAACGGCACCTATCTTTCAGGTGATTTTCGTTTGTTGCAAGATCAGTTTACGCTCGTCTTTTATGATGTGCGCAATCGTGGCCGCTCTCAAAAAGTTCAGTCTGCCGACAAATTGAAGGGCGGAATTCAGCAAGACGTAGAAGATTTGGAGACGGTTCGAAAACACTTCAATATGGACAAAGTCCATTTGATCGCACACGGTTATCAGGGCTTGATTGCATTGGCTTACGCCAAAAAATATCCGGAAAGAGTGGCTCGTATTGTCCAGGTAAGTGCAATGTCGCCAGCCCCTGACCGAAATGATCCTGTTTTTGAAGATTCTGTCAACGTAGCTGTACGCCTGGCATTGGATCAAATTGAAAGTATTCAGGATACCTTGTCAGACCTTGATTATTGCAATGCTCTATGGAAGGAATATCGCAAGCTTTATACCTTTGTGCCGGGGAATGAAATTCGTGCGCTTTCGCAAATTTGCCAATATGCCAATGAACACCCACGTCATACTAAAGCCCATTATGAGCAATACATCAAACCGAGTATCGAGGCGATGGATATGACTGAGTTTAAAGCCGTTCAACAACCCACGCTGATTCTGCATGGAAGTAAAGACCGGGTTCATTCGCTGAAAGGAGCAAAAAGGTGGACAAAAATTCTTCCAAATGCTGAATTTCAACAGATTGAAATTGCGGGCTATTTGACATGGATGGACGCTCAATCAGAAACATTTAGCGCAATCAGAAGATTTCTGAAAGAAGAAGAAATAACCCAATAAATTAATAAATCAAGTAAGCTGCATACACGAACAAAGGCTGGAAAACCATGGTACCATCGAGTAAGCCCGTGAAAAAATAATCGTGTTTTACTCGATCGGTACAATAAATCAGTCCGGCAGCAAGTAGGTAAGAAGCCAGCATGCCGGTATAAGTGCTTATTGAATATACCTGCTGCATAAAATTGAAGTGGCAAAAAAGGGCAGAAATACTCAATAAGACAAGGGCCAACCACTTGCTTCGTTGGGCTCCTAATACTGCCGGTATGGTTTTGACCTCATTATAGTGGTCAATCTGCAAATCCCGAATGTCAAACGGAATCGTGATCGCAAACACAAAAAAAGTTCGCTCCAAAAATAGTAGCCATAAACTTTGCTGAGGAATTATCAATTCCTGGGCTTTTATCGGAAAAACAACCGTCAACCAACTCCATACCAGAGCAATTAAAAAAATCTTGATATAATGTAGGTCTCTGAGTCGTCGATTTTTGCCCAGAAACGGAAGTACATAAGCAAGCGAAAGGAGGCAAGGAATCAACAACAAACCCCACAATGCCCACCGCAACTGAAAAATCAAATAAGCACAAGCTAATGCGGAAATAACAGCATACAATAGGATATGATGCCGAAAACGTGCAATCACTTTGTAACGGCCGCCCTTTTGGAAGGGCTTTACCTTTTGCAGGCCTACAATGCGATGTATGGCATACAAAAAGTGTGTTCCAAAAAACAAGAACAAGGCTGCTGGATCGATGGTTAATCGGCCAGTATAAAGAAAAATAGTTTGCTGATACATGCAAAAAGCTGCTCCGGCAATCCAAAAATTGCCATACAACAAAAGATCAACAAAAGAATAGAGCAGCTTTTTCAGAGCTAGAAATACTTGAAGTTATGTTTGTATTCGATTTTCTGTAAGGTCTCATAAATCAGTCGAATGACATTTTCCACATCATCTTTATGCGACATTTCTACCGTGGTATGCATATAGCGTAGCGGCAAAGAAATCAAAGCAGAAGGCACCCCTTCATTCGAATAGGCAAAAGCATCCGTATCTGTACCGGTTCTTCTGGAAGAAGCCTCTCGCTGTAGCGGAATATTTTTTTCTTCGGCTACATCTATGATGAGTTGCAACAGCTTGTTGTGTACTGCCGGAGCATAAGTCACAGTCGGGCCTTTTCCACTTTTCACATCACCGAGCTTTTTGGTACTCAGCATAGGTGTATGCGTATCATGGGTAACGTCGGTCACCAGGGCCACGTCTGGCTTGATTTTACGAGCAATCATTTCCGCACCTCGGAGTCCGACTTCTTCTTGTACAGAATTGACGATATAAAGAGAATAAGGAAGTTCGATTTTGTTTTCCTTGATCAGTCGTGCTACTTCGGCGATACAAAAACCACCCATGCGATTGTCTAGTGCACGACCTACATAATAGCGGTCATTAAGTACCATCATATCATCATCGAAAGTGACAACGGCACCTACATGAATGCCCATTTTTTCGACTTCTTCTTTATTGCGAGCACCTACATCGATGAAGATATTGTCAATTTTGGGAGTAAGTTTTGCATCTTCTCCTTTTCGGGTATGGATAGCAGGCCAGCCAAATACCCCTTTAACAATTCCCTTGGAAGTATGAATGTTTACCTTTTTGGAAGGCGCAATTAAGTGATCAGAGCCACCATTGCGAATTACGGTAATAAAGCCATCATCAGAAATATAGTGTACAAACCAGGAAATTTCATCTGCATGACCTTCGATCACAACTTTGAAATCTTTACCAGGATTGACTACCCCATATACGGTGCCATAATTGTCGAGGTACCAGTCATCGATATAAGGTTCGATATAATTTAACCAGATTTTTTGTCCAGAACTTTCAAATCCGGTAGGGGAAGCATTATTGAGGTAAGTTTGCAAAAATGCTTCAGACTGTGGTGTAATAATTCCCATTAACAATAATGTTTTAAATGGCTTTAAGCGAAGTACAAAAATAAAAAGTTTTAACAGGAAGTAGAAAATTATCAACGACTACATTTTTTGATTGCCAATAGCCGTTTGACATGCTTTTGCCTGCTCCCTGGTTAAGGCGTTTATTTCAAAAACCTATGTTTGAGAGAAGCGATTACTCCATGCTTCCGGATCTTCCCGCCACTCTTTTAGTAACTGACTATGGTCGCTGGTAATATATTCTTTTTGTAGCGCAACTTCCAGCAAGGTGGCATAATTACTGAGGGTATCAAACGGGCAATTCGCTTTTGCAAATGCTTCTTTTGCTTTCGCAAAACCATAAGTAAAAATGGCCAGTGTAGCGACTACTTCTGCACCGGTATTTCTGAGTGCTTCTACGGCAGCCAGGCAGCTTCCACCGGTAGAAATCAAATCTTCTATGACCAAAACCCGAGCATTAGGTGGAAGTTCTCCTTCGATCTGGTTTTGTCGGCCGTGTGCTTTGGCCTTACTGCGTACATAAATAAAGGGCAATTCCAGCTTTTCTGCCAACAAAGCGCCATGTGCAATCCCGGCAGTTGCAACTCCGGCAATCGCATTAAAGCCATCAAAATCAGTTGCCTTTGCGGCAAATGCATTAATCACCTGGCGACGATGTTCGGGGTGAGAAAGCACGATGCGATTGTCACAATAAATCGGAGAGCGGAGCCCCGAAGCCCAGATAAATGGGTTTTGAGGGTTCAGCTTTATTGCCTTTATTTGCAATAGCCTTTCAGCTATATCAGTTGCAATGGTCATTAATTAATTTCTTTTAATTATTTAAAAGGAACTCAGTGACGGATCAAAATTATGGATAAGTGAAATTTGTCAGCGCAAAATGATTGAACTAATTGATGATAAGACAATTAGGCAATTATTTTGTGTTGACCCTATAAAACTTTACTTGTTCATAATTCCGTCTAAATACTTATATCTTGTGCCTATCTGAAGACGCAGTTTTTTTTAGTTTTGTAGTCTACTAAAAAATGTTCCACAAAACTCAAAAGTAACATCTTTCAACAAATCTTGGGAAGGCGATCGCCTTCTTAGATCAAATGCTTGCAAATGTACAAAATCTATATCAATGATACCCCGCTTCAATTAGCGGATAGTAAGGAAGCTAGTCAGTTGCCTGTGAATGAGGAAAATATGGTAGCTCGTTATATCGGCAAGTCCAAGTTTTTGTTTAATTATATCGATATGTTGGAAAAAACACACCGCTACCAATCTATAACCCTGCATCACGAAAATGTGGAGCAACTCTGGGAAGATTTCCAATCTTTGTATAAGCGTATTGAAGCGGCTGGTGGTGTTGTATTTAACGAAAGTGAAGAAATGCTGGTTATATTCCGACGCGAAAGTTGGGATTTGCCGAAAGGCAAAATAGATCCGGGAGAGTCAAGGGAAGAGGCCGCGGTCAGAGAAGTACAAGAAGAAACTGGAATCCAGCAAATTGAGCTTGGTGATTTTTTACATACGACTTACCATACCTATAAAAATGGAAAGGGTAAAAGAGTGCTCAAAGTGACTTATTGGTTCAAAATGAAGACTTCAGATGCAAAATTAGTACCCCAGGCAGAAGAGGATATCGAAAAGGCAGAATGGCAAAGTCTCGACCATTTTATGGCTCATAGTAAGCCAGTGTACAATAACATAATGGATGTGCTGAAAAAGTTGTAGAAAAGACTACTCGTCGAAAAACAGGGCAAAAAAAGTAGCAGTTTGATGAATCTTTTGTAAATTTAGCACGTACTCTTAATTAAACTCCCACTATAGCTTTTGATATTCCGTTTCGTCTCAAAATTATCAAGTCAAATACCCTATCAATCGTTTTAGGTAAAACTATATGTGTCGTGCCCTAAAATAAAGGCCTGATGTATAACGTTTTACGAAAAAAATGTACCTATTAGGTAACAAATGTCGTCCTACGGGTATTTAACAACAAATAATAGATTACACTTTACATTATTTATGCTTATTTTTGTTCGATCCTATAAGCATATACAAATTTTTTAATCATGCAGCAGAAATTTCTACTATTTTTCTTCTTCTTGTGCCTGGCAGGCACGGCTCTTCAGGCACAGAGCTTAGCTGCCAAAGGTGGAGAAGCACTTGAGAACAGCAACCTAAAGGAGATTCCGGCTGACAATTGGGACATTTTTGCGGATGACGAAAACAAGATTTACTACGTTGACTTCGAAAGTCTAAATATCACGCTAAGTGATATTGTAGTTAAATCAGAATCCGGTTCGGTTGTCTTGAAGGACGATGTTTTTGATCTGCCTGTCGATACGATCTATGAAATAGACCTCAGCGACGCAAAAAAAGGCACGTATAAGATCGAGCTTCGTTCATTTACAAGCATTATCAGAAAGACGATCGAGGTGAAGTAATTTTCCCTTTACTCGCTTTCGCTAAATGCTTTAGAACAATCTCTTAAACAGTTGATAGAGTCAATATGACTTCCCCTCGGGGATCCTCAGCCTGACTCAATCAACTGTTTCTTTTTTCTGCTTCCACTTGCTTATCGCTGCCTTCAATTCATTGCCAATCTGTTGGATTGGATAATTCATTTCCGATAGTACATGTCCGTTGCCTTTCTTTTCAGCAATCATCAATAATTTGCTTCTTTTTCCGTTGGTACCCAACCAGGTTTGTTCCACACTTTCTTCAAAATAAATATCCTTGATGGCTTTAAACTCAGTTGTGCCATAAGGCGTCTGTATCCGGTTTTCATAAAGACTGACCGGCCCTAGTTTGGCTTTGGTTAGCCAACTAAACATCAGGGTGCCACTTGCAATCAAAAGTGCAAAAAATGCCAACATGCCGATAAGCATGCGCATATTGTGTGTGTATTTGGCCTTGAATTCACTGCTTTGAAAACTCAGATGTAGAAAAGTGAGAGCAACGCCAATGACCACGCCTGCTATCCACATAAACATGGAATCTTGCTCCGTAACCGCCTCGTAGGTTTGTAAAAGCTCCATTAACTATAATTTTT
>JALEHC010000519.1 GCA_022763215.1 Saprospiraceae bacterium | reverse complement strand
TGGTTCTTCCTTCGTTTTGCTGATCCGGATTATCATTTACGCGTGCGATTCCATCGTTCGGCGAAAGCCGATAATCCAGAGTGGTATACCATATTGGAACAGTTTCAGCAAGCGGTAAAAGCACTGATCCCAAAGCCAAATGCTACTAAAATCGTGGTGGATAGTTATCGCCGAGAAGTAGAACGCTATGGCGTCGATACCATGGACCTGAGTGAAAAAATCTTTTTCGCAGACAGTAAAGCTATTGTCAATTTCCTCGACCTGATTTATGGCAACCAAGGCGAAGAATTACGCTGGAAATTTGGATTGGTGTGTGTAGATCAGATGCTCGACGATTTTGGCTTAAGCCTAAAAGAGAAGAAACGACTGATGAATAATCTGAGCCGCTACTTCTTTGCAGAGTTTAATCAGCACAGCGATGACAAAGGCAAAGCTCTGTCCAAAGCCATGAAAGATAAATACCGTGCCAAACGCGATGACGTTTTTGCCATGCTCGATCCCGAAAAGCGGGACCCTGAACTGGCAGAAGGGTACGAATGCTTTGAAGAACGAAGCCAGGCTATTCGCCCGCTAATCCCCGAAGTAGGAGAAGTTACTCAAATATTCTGGGATGATTTTGTGGCTAGCCACATTCACATGGCTATGAATCGCCTTTTCTTGGTCAATCAGCGAAAACATGAGCTGATCATCTACGACTTCCTGAATCAATACTATGAATCTGTAATCGCTCAACAAAAAGTAAGAATCAATGAATACGCCAACTAATACCATTACCGTCGAAGCGATGGTCGATCATATCGAGGCTGCTGTAAAAGGGCAGGGACGACTCGAATTGCACAATGCCTCTTACGAAACAGGCTTATTAGGTTTCTCTTTATTTTATGCCTATTTAGCTCGATTCAAAGATGATGAGGCGTACTTACCAATTGCAGAAGAGTATTTCCAGAAAGGCATGGGCGCATTGGATATCCACAACTTTACCCGCACCTATAATACCGATTCGATTGATGCACACTTATCTCATATTGGTCGCTTTATCGGTTTTTGCCGCCGCCATAAAATGCTGGACTTTGATGCAGAAGGCTACATGAAACAACTCGATGACATTCTGTTTGATTTGCTGAAAAGCAAAGTCTCTATCAAAGATTTTGACATGACCAGCGGCGCGATGGCGTCTGGCTTTTATTTTCTGAGTCGATTAAAAGACGGTTACCCCGTCGAGGAGCAGATCACTTATGCCATTCATAGTATCGAAAACTTTGCGGAGAAGGATAAGGATGGCGATTATTTCTGGAAAAGCCCGTCTTTATTCAACCGCATATATCTTGGTATCTCGCATGGCTCTTGCTTGATTATGTCTTTTTTGCTGACCGCTTATGAGCATGGGATCGAGCAAGAGCGCTGTGTGCGCATCATCGAAAAAGCGATGAATTTTCTGCTCAAACAGTATCGGAAGTCAAAGTACAAAGGCTTGTTCCCCAATAAAATAGGAGATAAGGTCGAACCCATGCAGTTTGCCTTATGCTATGGCGATTTGGGTACGGGATATGTGCTGTATCGGGCAGCGAAAGTGCTCCAAGAAGATCGCATCAAGACCTTTGCAGATATGGTTCTGGACGATTGTCTGCTACGCAGCCGGGAAGATAACTTGACTTTGGATGCCAGCATTTTTTATGGGGCTTCCGGATTGATTATTGCTTTCGATAAGTTGGCGACCATTTCCGGGGACACCCGCTTCAAAGAGCGTGCTCAGTATTGGTATGACCAGATTCCGGCCTACGGCATTTACCAAAATAATTTTGCGGGTTTTCAGAGTCGTCTTGATGAAAAAAGCCGCCTTTGGAATATTTCTTATGGCTGGGGAATATTAGGTATCGGTACTACCCTCATGGCATACAGTGGCAAGGACTTGCCTGCTCTGGAAGAATTATCAATGGTCGCTTAAAACAAAATATCATGGAAACATTAAACCTAAATAAAGCATACGGACTGTTTGATCAGTTTTTGGCTGATTTGCCACAGTTTCCAGTTTCTTCAACTACACCAACGGTACAATATGATACAGGGAAGTTGATAAAAATCCTTCAGAAAAAAGAAGTGATGGACATTTGTGGCGTACAAGAGGCTGACCTGGATGTAGTGGATGCTATCGACATTGAACTGGGGAAAGTAGTACGCGATCTTGTCATGGGTAAAGATCCACAGCAAGCGATAGATACTTATCACCAAATGGAAAAGCGCATTGAAAACGAAGTGCCGGATGTGCTGTACCTATATTCCCGCCAAGGGGCACTTTCTGTAAAGTCATTGTACTATTACAAAATTGGCGAATGGCAGAAAGCCATCACTATTACACTGGAGTGTATTGCACTGAATGATTATTTGATCCAGCAGGGTATTCATACGCTCAATTTGCGCGTGTATGAACAAAATAAGAATATCTCCCGCATTCATTTTCGGGCTGGGCAATTTGAAGAAGGCCATCGTCTGCTCAATAACTTGTTCGACTACATGCTCAATGGAAACGACAAGCCTTTGCATGGCAATGTATTTAAGCATGCATTGTACTGGCAAAAAGTGCCGATTATTCGGGAAACCTATGCTTATGAAATGTTCAACATGATCGTGGAAGATATGATTCGTTTTCACATCGATAAAACCGATCAGTTATTCCCAAGTGACTGGTATAAAGGCCTTGAATTCGAAGTAGATAATCCTAATCGACAAGTATTGTACAATTGGATTTATGTCAATAATCAATTACAAAATGGCGATTTGGAAGGCTTTTTTGAATCGCTCAAAGTCTACTTCGAAATGGATATCAGCCAGTATTACGATATCCTGAAAATTGCGCTGCTACTTGAAGTAACCAAACTCATCCAGCAAAGTAATTATCCCAATAAAACCAACGCGCTACTGCAAATCGAACAATTCATTGATGAAAAAATCGAAACGCAGGAGCGATTGCGCAAAAAGGTCATTGAGCTTTGCTTTCGCAAAAATAAACACCTAACCAAATTGGCAAGCTAGCCTATTCCTTAATCAATACGTGACGGATCAAAATTATGGATAAGTGAAATTTGTCAGTGCAAAATGATTGAACTAATTGATGATGAGATAATTAGGAGATTATTTTGTGCTGACCCTATAAAAATTTCACTTGTTCATAATTCCGTCTAACTACTTAATACTTACTATTATGAAAAAGATGCTAACGATTGGCTTCCTGTTACTGAGCCTTCACGCT
>JALEHC010000518.1 GCA_022763215.1 Saprospiraceae bacterium | reverse complement strand
TGGTGGACATTTCTCATGTATCGGATTCTACTTTTTATCAGGTAATGGCCTTGAGCAAGGCACCATGTATTGCTTCCCATTCTTCCTGTCGGAAATTTACCCCTGATTTTGAGCGAAATATGAGCGATGATATGATTCGCTTACTTGGTGAAAAAGGAGGTGTCATTCAAATCAACTTTGGTTCGACCTTTTTAGACAGTAATGTGGCAAGGGAGCGGGATTCTTTGCGAAATGCCCTTAATATTCTGTTGCAAGAGCAAGGCCTTAAAGCAAGAGATGAAGCAGCGAAGCCGGTGATTGAGGCGTTTCGCCAAGACCATCCTCAAGTATACTCAGATGTAGAGATGGTAGCCAATCATATAGACCATGTGGTAAAGCTGGCCGGTGTTGATCATGTCGGTTTTGGTTCTGATTTTGATGGAGTTGGTGATTCTTTACCGACTGGTTTGAAGGATGTATCGCAATATCCTAATTTGATTTATACACTTCTGAAAAGAGGATACACAGAAAAAGATATTGAAAAAATATGTTATAAAAACGTATTTAGAGTCTGGACGGAAGTGGAAAAAATCGCAAAGAAGAATTAATCAAGAATTATTCATAACGCAAACGTAAATGGAAATTAAAATCGGAAAAGGTATCGGTGATGTTCTTTTTGGCATGACTGAAAAGCAAGTGGTCGCTATTTTGGGGCAGGCAGATGAGGTGGATGAAACGGAGCAGGATGATGGTGTGGTTACCCGCAGCCTGGAGTATTACGACCACGGACTTACCATTTCATTTGACTCTGATGACGGAGATAAAATGAGCAGTATTGCCATTAATGACCGGGACATCAGCTTTCATGGTATTGAAGTTGGTATGAGCCGAGACGAAGTTTTGACCATCGGTGGTAAAGAAGACTGGGGTAAAGCTGAAATTGAGGATTTATCCGAGGATGACCCGTTTAGTCTGGAAGTCGTGATGTATGACCAGATCAGCCTAAGTATTTGGTTTGAAAATGATGAAGTAACAGAGATTGAGTTTGGCCCACTTTGGAAAGATGAGGAAACTATTTTGTGGCCAGCGTAAATAAAAATTAAAGAACATTGAGAGTAATTGTATTTGTATTCAGCATTTTGATGTGCTCGCAAATGGTTTTCGCGCAAGCGGAAACCGATTCGACTATTTATCAGGTGGTTAAGGAAATGCCTAGGTTTCCTGGCTGTGAAGAACAGGATACCACCATGGCGGCTAAGTATAAGTGTTCACAACAGGTACTTTTGAGTTTTGTGTATCAGAATATTGTTTATCCGTTAGAAGCAAGGCAAGAGAATATTTCAGGTACCGTGGTAGCTAGCTTTGTGGTAGAAAAAGATGGCTCTGTTTCACAACCTACTTTGCTCAAAGACATCGGTGGTGGTTGTGGAGATGCCACTCTGAAAGTGATAGACCTGATCAATAAGGCAGGGGTACGGTTTCGGCCGGGGCAAAAAGACGGGAAGCCAGTTCGTGTACGAATGACCATTCCTGTAAAGTTTGAATTAAAAGAAGCACCTCCGTATGTCGTAGTAGATGGTGATAGCATTTGGGTGCAGTTAGATACCCCTTTGCAATACCTTAGCGGAGATGAAGGTTTATCGACTTACTTGGAAGAAAAAGTAAAATATCCGGATTCCGCATTGGATAGTTGTCTGGTGGGGAATATCAACGTACAAATCCGAGTTGATCGCCAAGGTGGTGTGAAAGTGTTGGATATGACAGATTACTGCAATCTGGGTTTTGATTTTTGGTTTGAAACAACCAATGCAATGACTTCGACTTATGGACAATGGATGGTGGCTACTTATGATGGAAATCCCGTGCCATCTGTTTATGAAGTGACAATTCCATTTCGACCTACTGCTTCGGCGGCTTGTCAAACAAAGATTGCTGATTTTGATGCTGCTAACCAAATGGCTAATGATGCGGTGAAATTATATTCTGAAGAAAAAGTAGAGGAAGCCCTCGCAAAATTGACAGAAGCCATCCGTATTTTTCCGGATAATGCCAGCCATTATTATCTGAGAGGCCAGATTTATATCAATCAAAAAGAGTTTACCAAAGCGTGTGAAGATTTAGCGAAAGCTAAGGAAATTGCACAACTGAATGATTATGATGAGGTGATGTCGGTGATTTGTAGGTGATGTTTTGATCTTTTGATGTGTTGATGTGTGATGTGTTGATGTGTTGATGTGTTGATGTGTTGATGTGTTGATGTGTTGATGTGTTCATAATTGATATTTGATGTGTTTATTTGGTTGATGTGAATGGCGTAATAAGGTCTTTGGGTTCTTATTACGCCATTCTTGTTTTTAGAAGTCCCACCTTTCGCGGCCGATATTGACTCGGATGCCGCCGCCGATGTATTGGGTTGTCAGATCGCGGGTGTCGAGCTCGCTGTCTTTTTGACGGTAGAAATATTCGAAGTCGATAAACATATTGTGATAGAGCTGATAGCTTATGTCTAGGCCGAAGATCATTAAGTCAGCGCCTACGCCTTGTCCTACTTCGTTGTTGTACTCTTGTTCGCGAGTGCCGAAGGGAAGGAGGAGATTGCTTCCCCAGTTGGAAGATTCTGTGTCTTCACCTAGTCGGGCTGTGATAAACCTAGATTCGAATAGCCATCTTTTACCAGGTTGGTATCTGAGTTTGAGGATAACTTCCTCGAAATTTGCGCCAAGCGGATGAGCAAGAGGTAGGTCATAGTTGGTATAATTAGCCGTTCGATCGCGATGGGTGTAGGTGTAAGGGCGAACGCGGTTAAATTCGGTTTGGAAGTCGAGGTGATCCACACCAAATACATCAATATATTTTAGACCAAGTTGAATGCCATATTTGTTAGCCCACCAGCCCTGATTATCGGTGATCAGCTCGCTAAAGACAAACTCATCGAGCATCAACTGAGCATATAATTGGAAGCGACGCAGGAAGTTCCATTTGCCGTCAAGGCCGATGAGCACATTGTCGGGGCTACCAAGCCCTTGCTCGATAGTACGATAGAGGATAACTGGATTGAGGTATTGAAACTCAAAATGATCTGGGCGACTAAAAATGACCGTTTCAAAAATACCGACATTTAGATTGGGGAGAATATCAATGCTTAGGTGGTGAGCCGCCATGAATTTGTGAGGAACAAGCTGATTGGGAGAATTGCGATCAGAAAACTGAGCCAATTGGGCAAAAATATTCTGGTAGTGAAATTTCCAGACATTCCAATTGAGTTTGAGGTAAAGGTAATTATTGGAAAAATCAGATAAGATCAGAGAGCGATATCCATTGCCAATAAAGTTTCGGCCATAGCCAAATTGTACCCCAACATGCTTAGTAACATTAAAACCGAGGTACCCCTGACCATTGAGGAAGTCATAGCCATTATCAATATTAAAAATGCTGCT
>JALEHC010000517.1 GCA_022763215.1 Saprospiraceae bacterium | reverse complement strand
TTCGACGGAGAATTCAAACAAGATGTAGAACGCATCGAGCAGCACTTTTTGGATCAGCTTCCGCAAATCCATAAAGACTTACTCATTGATGCAAATGCTATATTGAAAGGAGATCCCGCTGCCATCAATTTGACGGAAGTCATACGCACCTACCCTGGGTTTTATGCCTTAGCGGTATTCCGTATTGCACATGCTTTTCACGGCCTGAATGTACCGCTGATACCGCGCATTCTTACAGAATATGCGCACGGACAAACCGGCATTGATATTCACCCGGGTGCTACTATTGGCACTGGTTTTTGCATCGATCATGGCACAGGCGTAGTAATTGGCGAAACGGTAGAAATTGGAAATGACGTCAAACTTTACCAAGGGGTAACTCTTGGTGCCTTGAGTGTGCGTAAAGAAATGGCCAAGACCAAGCGACACCCAACGATTGAAGACCGCGTAGTGATTTATGCCGGAGCAACCATTCTTGGTGGCGATACCGTAATTGGGCACGATAGCATTATCGGTGGTAGTGTATGGATTACGCGCAGTGTACCGCCATTTGCGCGCGTTTATTACCGACCTGTTTTTGAGGAGCAAGCGCAAACGACTCAATAATTAACGTTTAGCTTTCTATTGTTTAATCAAATTCGAAAAAAGAGTTCATGGCATCAATTCAGGATCTTATTGGCAATACCCCCCTTGTAGAAATCAAAAATATCATCCAAAAGCCAGGTGTACAGGTGTTTGCCAAGCTCGAAGGCCAAAATCCAGGCGGTAGTGTCAAAGACCGCGCTGCTTATGGCATGATTAAAGGTGCGCTTGACCGCGGCGAACTAAAACCGGGGATTCGATTGGTAGAAGCAACCAGCGGAAATACAGGAATTGCATTGGCCATGATTGCCCGCCTGTTTGGTATCGATATTACGCTGATTATGCCGGAAAGCGCGACGGTAGAGCGCGTACAAACCATGAAAGCTTATGGTGCAGAAGTAGTACTGACACCTGCTGATAAAACAATAGAATACTCCCGTGAATATGCCGAAAAGCTAGTGGCAGATGGCGGGTATTTTATGCTGAATCAGTTTGCTAATGATGACAATTGGGGTATGCATTATCAAACAACTGGCCCTGAAATCTGGCGTGATACCAATGGAAAAGTTACCCACTTTGTATCTTCGATGGGCACGACTGGCACTATTATGGGGACTTCGCGCTATTTGAAAGAGCAAAGCCAAAAGGTACAGATTGTTGGCGTACAGCCAACGGATGGCTCACGCATACCGGGCATCCGTCGCTGGTCGCCTGAATTTTTACCCAAAATATTTGACCCTAGTCGGGTAGATCGAACCATTGACGTATCACAAGACGAAGCTCAAACGATGATGCGCCGACTAGCACAAGAGGAAGCCATTTTTTCGGGCATGAGTAGTGGAGGTGCCATCACAGCCGCCTCCAAACTAGCACAAGAACTCGACGAAGGTCTGATCGTTTGTATTATTTGTGACCGTGGCGACCGCTACCTTTCCAGTGGTATTTTTGAAGATTAGCTTTTGCCAAACTGCAAAGGATAAAACACTAGGCTGAATTGGAGCGAACGATTTTTGAATTTTGCTTCGCCTGTTGGTTCTCCATTTTGGTCAGTGAACTCAAAACTTTGGGTAGGCGTTAGGCCGAGATAATAACGAAACTGAAAATCCAGCATATCAACGATAGTGAAGGTAGACCCCAGCACAATTCCGGCATCCCAGTCTGCTGGCTCCAGAACCGCATCATTATCGTCTGTTAGATATCCCAGCTGACCACCAATATCTAATGAAACTCGTTCTAATAAATGGTACTGAAGCATTAGCTGCATGCTCAGATAATTGAGTTTTGTTGTGACCCTTTCTTTGATTCGCTCCCCAAAAAAATCAGTAAAGAAGTATTCAAATTCCCCTCCCATTTGAGTGTATGCCAAATCAGAATAAATGCTAAAAGCAGGTGTAATTTGTTGTTTGAAACTCAAGCCAATCTGGCCTCTTATTAAACCAGAGTTGGTTTCATCTTCCAAATCGAGTATTGAAGGTAGGTTTTGATAACTTGCGTTAATGCCAGCTTTAAGGCCGATCGCAGATTGTGCAGCTAAATGAACAACAGAAAAGCACAGAAGTAGGGAAAATAGCAGATGATTCTTCATAAAAGTTTTAGTTTTTTTAGATAAGTAACGAATCAAAACTAAAACGATAGCCTAAGAAATGGATTCCCTAATTCTGCTTTTTTAACTAAAAAACAAGGCGGACTACGATGTAATCCGCCTGTGCCCAAACCAAAATAATTATTAAAAATGTCCTAAATTCTTTTTAAAATTCTCGCCCCTTCAACATCCCATGCCAGTACATGCGAGGTAAGCCGTATGCTTTCAAAGCATACATACTATAGCGTTCTTCCGCTTGGTTGAAAGGAAAAGATTCCATTGGCTCTTTATTGTAGTCAAACTCTGCCAAAATCAGTTTACCATAACCAGTAACCAGTGGGCAGGATGTGTAACCATCATATTTCTTTGCCATTGCTTTGTCCGCTAGTTTAGCCATAACATTGGCTGTTGTTACAGGCGCCTGCTTTCTGATAGCGGCTCCAGTCTTGGAAGTTGGCAAATTACTACAATCTCCCAAGGCGAATACATTATGGTATCGCGTATGCTGTGTCGTTTCTTTATCTACCTCTACCCAGCCCGAATCAGCCGCCAATGGACTATTTTTAATGAAATCCGGCGCACTCATCGGTGGCGTTACATGTATCATATCGTACTTGATCGTCATTTCTTCGCCTGATTCCATGTGCTGGAATACAGCTTCTTTTTTATCCGGGTGTAATGCCTTCAAATCATGCTTCCACACACGATCAATACGCTTACGATCTGCTACTTTCGTCAAAGAATCTGCGTATTTCTTTACGGCAAAAATACCAGGTCCACCTTTTACAAACTTGATGTCGATATTATTGCGAACACCATGCTTCGACCAGTAATCTTCAGCCAAGTAGGTAATCTTCAATGGCGCACCACCGCACTTAATAGGAGTAGAAGGATGCGTAAATACAGCTGTACCAGACTTCATATTTTTGATATTTTCGAAAGTCGAGTCTACTGTATTATAATCGTAATTACTACAAACACCAGTACCTGGTTTGCCAACACTTTCTTTCAAGCCTGGAATTTTGTCCCAATCAATCTGAATACCCGCAGCTACAACCAGAACATCATAGCTTACTTCTTCCCCATTTTTTAGGGCAATTTTATTGTTATCCGGATCAAAAGAAGTGACATATTCTTGAATCCAAGTCGCTCCTGCAGGAATAAAATCTGCTTGAGAACGCTCTGATTCTTCTTTTGGAAAAACGCCAGCTCCGATAAGTGTCCACAAAGGCTGATAATAGTGCTTGCTTGCCGGGTCGATAATAGCGACCTCAGGTGCGTTTGGCTTGTTGCGTAATTGGGAAGCGACGGTAAGGCCGGCGCTACCACCACCCACTACAACGACTTGATAGTGTGCCATATGAATTGAATTTGAATGTTTAACGTTTACGAATTGGATTTAGCAATCGGCCGGATAAGTGAAAACCCCATCCATCCGTCACTTATAATTTTTGTCCAAAGGATTTCGTGAAATTCATCAAGAAGCCCAATGCTTTTTGTCTGTCTTTATCATTGAGTGCGCCCATGAGACCAAACAGCCCCATTTTTTTCACAGGCTGTTGCTGACTTTCTACCAATGCTTCTCCGGTTTTGGCGATAACGCCCAAAGTAGCTGGTGAAAGTACGCCACTGTTTTGTAGTGCTTTGAATTCTTCTGAATTCATGATTTCTGATGCTTGTTGCATGGCAGCAACGCCTTGTTGGGAAAGTGCCCCTAAGTCAACGCCATTATCTGCGGCACGCTGATAGCCTTCATCCAGCATATCTACGAACATCGCAATCAACCCTGGCAATTGATTGGCTGTATCCATCAAACCATTCAGTTGCGCTACCATTTGAGGTTGAGTCAATTTTTCAGCAATTTGTAGGGCTGCCGCCAAACGCTCTTCTACGACTACCCCATTATCAGCTGCACGTTTGTAGGTCTCATCAGCCATATCCATCGTCATGCTAACCAGCCCCGGAGCCTGATGTACAAAATCAAAAACTTGCTCAAGTTTTTCTACCATTTCCGGTGCGGTCAGCTTTTCAGCTAAATGCAAAGCAGCAGCCAAGCGTTGCTCAATCTGTACACCTCTTGCTTGCGCCTCTTTATAGGCTTCATCAGCCATATCTACCCCCATACTCACAAGGCCAGGGCCTTGCTCCATAACATCGGTTAGCCGTTCTACTGCTTTTTCAAGGGTATCAATACGATCGAGAAGATGATCGAGCGATCGGAGGGTACGCTCACTGTTGAGTTTTTCCTGCAATTGTTGGCCAGCTTCCGAAGCAGACCAGTTGATGGTACCGTTGTTGTCCATTATAAATCGCTATTTAAAAGGAGCAATAAAAATGCTTTTAAGGCAAAATACTCCGTTTTTTGTTTGGTTCCTTTTTGCTATTTCAAATAATACTTTCGTATTTATATTCAAATATATGAATAAATGTTCATAGTTTATAATTCAAGATTATCTTTTTTCAGATAGGCCCTTTTTCTTTCTTTTTGAGGTGTATATTGATGCGTATTAGCAGATTGGCTAAAAATTGAGATAACCATCAAAAAAAATACCGGTGAAGAAAGCAGATTGCGCCCTTCACCGGTACTCATTCTATTACAAAGTATAGAAGATTACAAACTCCCTTTCACAATCGGATTAAAATCAACATAATCACGAATCATTTCAATCGCACGCTGTGCTTTCCAAGGTGTCCGCGTATTTATTTTCACTTCAATATGACTAATCTTAACCGCAGAACCATAAGTATCCAGCGAAGTGGCAATCACCGGAATTTCATGTTCCATCAAGTAAGACTTACAGTTAAACTTACTCACAATCTCCGGATCAAAAACGCCTTCACCATGTAGTACAATACCACTGATCGGTGAACCCTCGATATTATGCTTTTTGGCAAACTTATCAATCTTGCGTACCGCTTGATCCAGCCTTTTATAATTAGAGACCAACAACATATCTTTCAGAGTGTCAATCTCCTCTCGTATTGCCAATGCCCCCGACATGATATTTTCAATCTTGTTATCGAGATTATATCCATTTAGCAATACTTTTCCATTAACCGCATGACAAACCGTCGACATAATCGGATTTGCCAAGCTTTTGTCATAAGGCAAAATTCCCAACAACGGAATACCCATTTGCTCGAGCTTTTTGCCAACATAATGGCGCACATCTTCCTGCTTCTTTCGGATAACCTTGTTAATAATGACTCCAATTACAGGTACATCATGTTCCCGGAAAAGGGCCAAATGGTTATTAAGCAAATCAATCGTATTACCAATACCACCAGGCACCACCATCACCACACCAGCATTGAGCATTTTAGCTACTCGTGCATTCGACAAATTACAAACACTACCTACGCCCGGGTGCCCCGTTCCTTCATATACCACCACATCATTGATTTCCTGTAACTTCTCAGAAGCACTCATAATCCGTTCCTCAAAATTAAATTGATCCGGGTTATCCAGATACTCTTTAGTTACACCTCTACCAATAATGACCGGACTGTGCACATCAGAAGTCAATTCAAACTCCATCACTTTTGAAAATAACAAGGCATCTTTATCAGCTTTCAAATCGCCTAGGTCTACAAATTCCTGACCAACCGGTTTACAGTAACCCACTTTCAGACCGTGGGTGCGAATACCAGCAATCAATCCCAGCGTGGAAGTGGTTTTTCCAACATGCTGAGAAGTCGCTGCAACATAAATTCTTTCAATCATAATTTTGAATTATTTATCAGGGCTGATTACGGAACAATCCGCATCAATTTTATTTTTCTTGGGTGCCATTAAAAACATGCACAAACCGAAGATGCTCGCCATAAGGATAAATATCTACCAGTTCGCCAGCCTTTAATCGTTTCTGAACGCCTACCCAATATTTCACATCAAATAAGTCGCCATGCTTTTTGTAAAAAATTTCCCGAATATCACGCCTTCCAATCAAAAATCGTGGAAACTCTTCCGGAAAAACATCATCAGGCCCTACCGAATACCAAGGTGTAGACGACATCTCCTCATAATGATCTCTTGCCTCGGGAATATATCTAAAATTATAATCGGTTAAAAATCCAATCTCGTCATAATCATAAAAGACTACGCGCCTCAGACGGGTTACCCCAAAATTCTTTAGCAACATATCTCCCGGAAATATATTCACCGCCGCCATTTGCTTAATCGCCAAGCCATACTCATCAATTGCATGCTCCGCTTCTTCTATCGTTGCCTTTTCCAAATACAAATTCAGCGGTTCCATCTTTTTCTCAATGTACATATGCTTGATCTCCACCAAATCACCTCTGATGGTCAGTTTGGAAGGAGCCAACTCCATTAACTCATCCAACACTTCCTTTGAAAATTGACTCTTCTTAAACACAAAATTCTCAAAAACGTGCGAATCCGCCATTCGACCTACTCGATCATGCAAATTGACCAACTCATACTTTTCCTTTACTTCTCGCTCAGTTACTTTCTTGGGTGGCAAAAAATGGTCTTTAATCACTTTAAATACCATCTTATAGGAAGGCAGCGTAAACACTGACATTACCATCCCCTTGATACCGGGCGCAAATACAAATTTCTCATTATGCGCTTCCAAATGTCGTAAAAAGTCGCGGTACAATACAGTTTTACCATGCTTCTCAAAACCAATCGAATTATACAACTCACTCAGGCTCTTAGTCGGCAATATCGTTCTCAGAAAATCGACCATTTCACTAACAATATCGGTATCCACCAAAAAATAGGATCGGTTGTAACTAAAAATCGAACTCACATCATTGTACTCCACCAACAGCGTATCTACCACCAAACCTTCTTCCCGATGCAAAATCGGTATCACAAACGGAAATGTCCGATCCGCCATCCACAATCGTCCCACCAGATAAGCCGCCTTATTCCGAAAAAAAATCGACTTCAACATCTCTATCCGAGCTGACTGGGAAGACAAAATCGACTGGTTCAGTTTATTTTTAAGTGTAGCCGCAATGTATCCGATATCCCGATCAAAATCTTGAAAGTCGGCATCAAACGAATAACAGGAAAACAACTGCCGAAGTGTCTGTTCTAATGTCTGAGTCAGAAAAAAGGTATGAAAAATCGGCACATAAGAACGAAACTCCCGGTAAGTTCCGGTTGCATGAACAAACATCAGCCGTCCATCCACTTTCTCCCCTCGATGAGAATGCCGAAAAACCGAATTAAAATAGGTTTCCGCCACATTTCGGGTATTAAAATTGATAACCTCTTCAAAAAACAACTCCTTCATTTCCCGCCAGGTAGCATCATCATTGGCTCGTTCACCCAAAAAAGCAATAACACGCTCCGTCGTAGAACCAATCTTTTCTCGATAAAGGGTCACCCGCTCGCGAGCATCCTCCTGTATCCCGTGCCAATCGCGATATTCAAACCGAATCTTAGCCCGCTTCGTAATGCGTTTGTACTCATGCCAGTACTTGAGATAATCACTCAAAATAATATGAACCGCATCATAGGGGATTAATTTTTCAAACATAGGCGTTAGTTTTCGTAGGGCTTTCGCCAAATTGCTCGTCCAATATACTATCTTTTATCCAGCCGTTGACCTCTTCTTTGGGCAGCTTTTCGCGCTGTCCGCTTGTACGCAGCACTCCGCCCGGTGGCTACTGCAAGCGTCAGGCGCATCTGTTGGCAGCTACGCCTGACACCTGCATTAGTACACCGGCCGTAGCACTTTGTATCGCTTCCATCCCGGCTGCACAAGGCATATTGGATTCCCAAATCAAAGATTCTATTTCGATTTGTGCCAAACAACGCTATATTTGAGCTTACGAAATCCTCAGCTATGCCTTATGTCTTTATCACCGGAGTATCTTCTGGTATTGGTTACGAAACCACCAAATTATTGCTTAGCCATCACTATCAAGTGATTGGCTCGGTGCGCAAAGATGCCGATGCCAAGCGTTTGCAACAAGAATTTGGCAATGGCTTCCATGCCGTCCAGATGGATGTTTGCCGAAAGGCAGAAGTCGAACAAGCCGTAGAAAAAGTAAAAACGCTCTTACAAGGGGCACCGCTCGCCGCTTTGATCAATAATGCCGGTATTGCTGTATTTGGCCCGATCTTGCATTTGCCGCCAGAGCAGATTCAACAACAGTTTGAAGTGAATGTACTTGGTTTGTTGCGAGTAACCCAAGCTTTTTTGCCCCTGCTCGGAGCACAGGCTGATTTTACGGGAACTCCCGGTCGCCTGATCCATATCAGTTCCGTATCCGGCTTAATTACTACTCCTTTTCTGAGCTTGTATTCCGCCTCCAAATTTGCAGTAGAATCAATCAGTGACGGCCTACGCCGAGAATTAATCATTTATGGCATCCCTTCTATAAGCATACAACCCGGACCGACTCGCTCCTCCATTTGGGACAAAACTTCGGGCCAAGAAGTACCATTTCTGAACACGGACTATGGCCCAATCTTGGAAAATTCACAGGCAGAAATCGAAAAAATAGAGGCAGGGGCTAATCCGACCAGCAAAGTCGCCAAGGTCATACTGAAAGCACTAACGGCTAAAAAACCAAAGACGCGTTATATGGTGGCCAAAAAAGCTTGGCTCATGCGCATGGTCGCCAACCTGATGCCAGCCCGATGGCTCGATAATGCCACAACCTCCCGCTTTCGCTCCTTTAAAAGTAATAAGTAGTTAGACGGAATTATGAACAAGTAAAATTTTATAGGGTCAGCACAAAATAATCTCCTAATTATCTTATCATCAATTAGTTCAATCATTTTGTGCT
>JALEHC010000516.1 GCA_022763215.1 Saprospiraceae bacterium | reverse complement strand
GCTGCTATTCTTGATCCAAGTTGGAATTCAACTGGTGCGAATGGTCCAATATACGCTCCGATTGATGTAGAACCTACTAGCCAAAGTACTTTCGACAATTGGTATACCTCTCCTGGTGCCACCCAGATCGCAGGAATTTATATGGGCGTATCCGTCAACGACTTCTATCCCTCGCCAGTAGCAGACGGGCTTGGTATTCTCTGGATAGAGTGTCACTTAGTGGGTACAAGTTGTCCCACTTTAATGCCCATGACGATAAGTAATAATATTAATTTACAAAATACCCCTACTGATCAGCTATCTCAACAAAATTCAGACAACGCCGCCCTTCATAGTGATAAGCAGCGATCCCGGTTATTTCCAAATCCAGCCAGCGAGCTACTGCACATTTCGCTTTCGCAAAATCAGTCACAAGCAGTCGATTACCGCTTGCTTAGCGCAAATGGCCAACTACTGAGCCGTGGCACGCTTCGCTCTGATGTGCTCGATGTGTCTCATTTGCCGCAAGGCAGCTACTTCTTACACCTTGCCACAGAGCAAGATAACTGGATGGAAAAATTCATCATTCAGCGATAATCACAAACCCCAAATAATTTTTTAAAGAGGTATATCAAGCCTCAAAATTTAACCATCATGACATTCAGAAAACTTTTATTCATTCTTGTTATTGGAATCACCACTGCTCCATTATTAGCTCAAACAGCTACTTGGAATGGTGGTACTGGAGACTGGAATAATGCATCTAATTGGGACCTCAACGTCATTCCAGATGCCAGGGTACATGTGATTATTGAAAACGGAACAGTGACTATTCCATCTAATTTTACAGCTACGGCTAAATCCGTGGAAGTGCAACAAAATAGTCAACTTGAAATAGCAGATAACAGTAGCCTAACGATTAGGAATGTACTGACTGGTCACTCTATTTTTGTGGACAACAGTAGTGACCTCACCGTGCAAGGCCAGCTCATTGTTAAGAACCATGAAGTAAGTAATTCAAATGCTTTACGAGTAGAAGGTGGCATGCGAGTAGGGAATTCAGGCGAGGTACAAATTTTGAATACCATTGATGGTATCGGTGCCATTTTGGTAGATGCTAATGCTACTGTGAGAAATGAAGGCAAAATTTCAATCATTGATAATTTTGATCACCATGCTTTTAGGGTCGAAGGCAGACTCGATAATTATGGAACTATCATCATTAATAACACGAGTAATCATGGCCTATTTTTGAGTCCGAGCGGAGGAAGAATTGATAATTATGGCCTAATGAATTTTAGCAATATTGGTTCTTCTGCCATTGTTTGTTCAGGTAGTTTATTCCTAAATCGAAATTCAGGTAAAATCATCGCAAATAATGTAAATGGAGGTATTTTAATAGATACTGGCGGCGTTTTTAGACTTCGAAACCAGTCTTCTCTTGATATTTCCGATGCCTTGAATAATGCTATTTATAATAATGGAACGTTTACTACCACTATCAATACAGATATTTTTATCAAATCAGCAGGAAACTCAGGTATTTGGACAAGTGGAAATACCATACTACGAGGACGTACTTATATAAAATCTGCTTATTTCGGGTTACAATTAGATAGCGGGCAAGTTATTGTTAGAGATGTTCTTGAGATTGTGGATACAGAACAAACAGCTATTTTTCTTCCAGACGGGAACGCCACCTTTGAAGCATCTGCTCAAATTATCATAGACCATACCGGATATGGAATAACCTATGGTAATCAAATTACAGGCAACTATTCGTTGACAAATAAAGGTAGCATCGATATTCGCCACGCCGACTACCAAGGTATTCGTATCCACGGTGGCTCGTTTGACAATTTACCAACTGGCGTTATTGACATTTATCACATCGATGGTCCGGCTATATTAATAGATGATGATGGGAGTTCAACAAATGAAGGTTGGATAGATATCTACGATGTAAGTAGTGCAGTAAGCTGCTTTGGTTCGATGACCAATAAGGGGAACGGCCTCATTCAAGCAGGTGCATTTAGCTGGACGGGTATGACGGTAGGAGGATATTTTGAAAACAATGATGCTATTGTTGATTTAGATGGCCAAGCAAACAGTTCAGGTATCAGCTTGACTGGAATAGGTGATTTGGTCAATACAAATTGTGCTTATATAAATGTAGAAGACCGAATTTCTCTGGATGGGAACGGTGGCTATTTTAGCAATTTTGCTTTCCTAGAATACAGCAGTAATAGTGATATTACCAATGCTAGCCATTTCTATAATGCTGGAATTATAAGCGATTACTATGGGGTGCTCAATAGCAACAATTTCCTGTCTTCTGCTAATGATGCCGCCATTATCAAACCAATTCAAGGTCCACTAAGTGTAGCTGAGCTAGATGTTTTGGAAGTATCTCCATTCAGTAATAGCAGCTTTGACAATTGGTATACTACTAAAACAGGCTCTGTTTCAGCAGGGGTATACACTGGTGTAAGTAGCAATGACTTTTACCACAACACCAATGCGGATAACAGAAGTGTACTTTGGGTAGAATGCAATCTAGCGGGAAGTAACTGCCCCACTCGTATGCCAGTGCATATTTTGGATGCGGCCCCGCTTCAACAGCAACCAACTACAGTCGCTAAAACACCAGAACATGCGCTCGAAATGGGAATGACCAATGAAGAAATTCGTCTCTTCCCGAATCCAGTTTCAGATATCTTACAAGTACAATCGGACACGCCAATTCAGCAATTAATCATACGTGATAGTCAAGGAAAGTTGATAAAAACAATCAGCAATGCATTTGATGCGATACCTGTTGCTGATCTACCAAATGGTATTTATTGGATTGTGATTCAGACCGATGAGGGAAGAGTCACCAGAAAATTAAGTATAAATAGCTAAATGTGATTGGGCAGGGAGCGATCGCTCCCTGCATTTTTTTGTTACTATTTGGCTTGCCAAAGCGAATCGGCAAAATATTTCTTATCGTCGTAAAAATTTCGAATTACCGTGAAGCCAGCTTCGCTGGCTAATTGATCAATTTCTTCCTTACTATATTTGAGCGAAAGCTCGACATAAATGGCCTCCCAAGCATCAAAGTGAAATGATTGATCAATCGCAGCAATATGTACCTCTTGCTCCACTTTGCTTACGATATAGCTTTTAGTTTCACCCGTGATCGGGTTATAGTTTTCCCAATGCTGAAACTGATCCACCTCGAAATTAGCATCCAATTCCCGATTAATTCGATGAAGTAAATTGAGATTAAAACTTGCGGTGATACCAGCTGGATCGTTGTAAGCATCCAGTATGGTTTGTGGATTTTTTTTCAAATCAAAACCTACCAATAAATAATCTGACGGATTTAATTCTTCGCGCAGCTTTTTCAAAAATTGTAAGGCTTCAGCACGCGTAAAATTACCGATGGTCGCTCCCATAAAAAGAACCAGCTTAACGGCACTAGCTTCCAGCTTCATCTTATTGAGGGCTTTGAAATAGTCGCCTTGTACCTCACTGACATTAAGCGAAGGCCATGCTTTTTTGAGATCACCGACCAATCCGTCTAGTGCATTCTGCGAAATATCGATAGGTCGATACCTGAAATCAGCTTGTTGGTCAAGAAAGTGTTCGAGTAGTATTTTTGTTTTGGTACCATCGCCAGCACCAAGTTCTAACATTTCAAATGGAACGCCCTCCATCAATTGCAGAATTTCATCTTTATAAGTAGATAGAATTTCAAACTCTGCATCGGTCAGATAGTATTCCGGCATATTCATAATTTCCTGAAACAGGCGGTCTCCCTCTGCATCATAAAAATATTTGGAGGATAGTTCTTTAGGTGATTTTGACAAGCCCTCCTGAATATCTTTGGCAAAGGTTGTATTTTGAATTGCTAAATCAGTCGAAGACATTTTTTTGCTTTTAATAGGTAAAAGAAAGTCTGGCCGCTGCCTATTTACCGAAAGGTAGCCCCAGCATCCTGCCTGTTTTGGAATGATTCTTTACAAGAACGGATCAAAATTATTAATGGGTAAAATTCCGTTCAACTACTGTATGTGACGGGCTAAGCGAATACCCGTAAATTGCCATCGTTTGTCGGCATGGAAGAAGTTGCGATACGTCATCCGAATATGAGACCGAGGCGTAGCACAAGAGCCACCACGTAATACCATCTGATTGATCATAAACTTCCCATTGTATTCACCCAATGCCCCTTCAAAAGGAACATAGCCCGGATATGGCAAGTAGGCAGATGAGGTCCACTCCCAAACATTGCCCAGGAACTGCAAATCAGTTGCAGATTGTTTACCAAGTGGGTGAAAAGCTTCTGACTCCAAGAAGTTTCCTTCCTTTGGAATTTCGTTGTGCAGGCTTCTGCATGCTATCTCCCATTCTGCTTCGGTCGGGAGTCGCATTCCGCGCCAGCGAGCATAAGCATCGGCTTCGTAATAACTTACGTGAGTAACGGGTAGGTTTGGATCCAGCTCTTTCAGTCCTCCAAGTGTATATTCAAACCACTTTCCATCTTTTTGAAACCAATAGGAAGGTGCCTTTACATCCAGTTGTTGTGCCCAATCATACCCCTCTCCCATCCAAAACTGGTACTGATCATAGCCTCCGGCTTCCACAAATTCGAGATACTCTCCATTGGTAACAAGGCGATCCATAATTTCGAAAGCATGCAGATAAGTTTTGTGATGCGGGCATTCATTATCCCAACAAAAATCTTTTCCTTCGTAACCAATTTGTTGAATTCCTTCTTCAAAAGCAATGAAATTGGCTGGTGGCGCAGGTCTTGCGACAGATGTTTCATCTGTTGTTTCGCGCAAAGCAGGAAACAATGGATTGTGGCCAAGAATATATTTGATATCTGTAAGAAGGAGTTCCTGGTGTTGTTGTTCGTGTTGAAGTCCGACAATTACCAGATCATAAACTTTTGGAGAAACCGGTTCTGTTTGCAGCAGCTCAATCATTTGTTGGTCTACATGTTTGCGATAAGCGACCACTTCTTCTGTAGTTGGGCGGGTCAGATTACCGCGATTGCTGCGCAGAATTCGAGGCCCCTGGCTTTCATAATAACTATTGAAAATGTAGTTGAGGCGCTCATCATAAAGCGTGTAGCCTTCTTTGTGATGAAGCAAGATAAAGTTTTCAAAAAACCAGGTAACATGGCCCAAATGCCATTTGGGAGGACTTACATCGACAATGGGCTGCACGACAAAATCTTCTTTTTCAAGTGTTTTGCAAATATCAAGCGTACGAGAGCGGACATCATGATACCGTTGCAAAAGATTGCGAACATCAGGTGCAGTAGGAGTAAAAGTCATGTTGATCGTTTATTATAATTACAATTAATAATAAGCGTGAGTTGCAAGATGATTGATTGAGAATTAGCTTTTTGCTATTTTTTTGTAGAATGGAGACAATGCATTATCCCCACTTTTGTGACAACAAGTTCATTTTTGGGCAAAGAACCAGATGTATATCACAAAAGCATTAACATTTGGGATAATGCATTGTTTAGATACTGCATCGTGAAGCAGTATGAAAACAAAACTATAGACTTGGTACTAGCTGTTTAGATTTGACTAAAAACTAAATAAACACTTGTGAAAGTAAACATTGCCCAAAGGAGCACGATACCTACGTAGTGAATTGTTTTTAAATTTGACGGTAACTGATTGAGTTTTTTGCGGTCAGAAAGTTGTTTTTTGACCATTTTGTAGTTTTCCCCGTTTTGAGGGTCTGCTACCAGCATGGGTACTCTCCCAACTGAAAAAGAATAAGTTTTAATGAACAATAAATAAACCGAGGCAATTAGTAAACTTCCGAAAAGAAGAAAAAATACACCTGGTTCTTTGATAGAAGGCCGAGTAAGTAACAAAATACTTAAACCCGCAGCTCCTGCGATCAGATAAGGCCAAAAACTGTTTTCCATTTGTTGCAGGCTACGCCTGCGCTTGAGTGGTTTTGCTTTTAATTCCTTATCCTCTCCCTTTCCTAGGCCTGTATTTGCATTCATTTTTGTGTTTTTAAAGTAATACGTAGTGTTTGCTTGGGGGAAGGATATCTCATACTTTTATACACTAAATTTAAATGGTAGCCTTGACAACATTTAAATTAGTATATTCTGCAAAAATACAACATTTCAGCTAAAATATAAACCCTTGGTTTTGACTTGCTTACTACAAGGGAGTCACATTTAAAATTAAAAAATACATTAAAAATGAATACTCAGTTTTTTAATCTGCAACGCAAAGTGAATCAATACAAAGAAGTTCTAAAAAATACTTCTGAATATCGAGCTGTCTGGAAATCTAATCTCAAAGCCCAGATCAAAGATTTTCTGACCGCAGCCGTTGAAGAAACAGAACTCGAAGCCAAGGTGGAAGAACGCTCACAAATGGAAAATCTCGAAGCAGTTGTATTGTCACTTGGCGAATCCAAAAGCGGTATGTATCAAAAGGTAAGTGAAGATGTGCATCGCCACCTGATCAAACACAACGGCTCGCTCATTTATCAACAATTGTTTAATGGCAAGATTATCGTCCTGATCAATTATCCTTTTATTGAAAACTACGGCAAACCCAGACCACCAAAGACCATCGCTATTTATCGACCTGAAGAACTCAAGGAGCCCTTTTTCATGCGTCACTTGGAAGAATTCATCTCTGATATTACCAATTGGGAAGATTATGATGATGACGAACCCAATAAACGCATCGGCTTTAATCTGAATTTTGGTGCTCAAGATTCTCCCGTCGTAGAATAAAACCAATTCAAAAAAAGGCCAAAAACTGCCATTTACCGAAAAGGGAATACATTCATTTTGTATTCCCACTAAATTTATGGGTCAAGTAAACCACTAACCAATGAAACACATATTCTTAGTTGCTATAGAAGATTCCAACTTACAAAACAGCCTGATAGACATTCTGCTTGCAGAAGGATTGAATGCTGCACCACTTACTCAAGCTTTGCTTTCAAAACCATCTGTAGCCGGGTGTAAACAAGTTTTCCTTGGTACCCGCAGTGGTCTTGCAAGTTTTCAGTTTGATGAAAACAACATCCATCCGCTTATTTTAATCAAAGATCAGGCGCTCCCAGTCACTAGCGCACTCATTCCATCCTACTTTCAATTGCAAGAACAACTTCGCACGCCGTTTGGACAAGAAGAATTGTTTCATTGCTTATATCGGCACCAATTTATCTCTGATGAAAAGTGGGAAACCGCCTTTTCTCAAAACTAATTGCACGAACCAACGGTAGCGCATGAAAATGTGTTAAAACAAACGAGTGAATATTTGGGGATTTTTCAGGCTGTCTACTTCCAGCCAAATTCGTAGTTGTTTTTTCTAATGTTTTTTACTATTTTTAGATGCTAAAGACCCAATCAAAAGCACTTCCCAATTGAACAAAGTAATCACGACTTTCCACTAAATTTAACCACGTAAGCTATTGACAACACCCAGCTTTAGCAGCAATCTTTATTCACTATTTCAGGTCATGTTAATCAAAAATGGAGCACCCGCTAATTTTGTTTCAGGGCACCTTTTATGAGCTTTTCCCGTTTTTTCGGGACAGCCCCTTCAGTTGGGTTACCCTACTCACTGGGTTTCATACCGTGGGCGTGCTCCTTATTGGTTTTCGCATACTCTTCCTCGATTCTCGAAAATATCTATACCGTTCCTGTTTTATCTTATGTCTCGTTTTATTCATGATGCTTTGGGCCAATTATGAGTTGATTCGTAGTACAGATATAGAATTGGCTTCTTGGTTTAGTCGCCTCCGCCAACTATTCAGTTATCTTGCAACCGCCCTTATCGCGATCACTTTGTGGTACTATGCTCGTTTTTTCAAAATAATTTCGAACAAAGGAATCCGGTATTTCATGTTGTTTGGCATGCTAATTCCTGCATTTGGCTTTGCAGCACTGGAATGTACGCCTTACTTCTTTGGCACTGTCGTGCAAATCTCAAACAACAACTGGGGGATTAAAATTGATCAGGTTAGCCTGCTGGATTGGCTGCGGTTTATTTGGACTGCCATTGCGTTTATAGCCTCCCTCGTTTTTACGCTTTTCAGTTATTTTTCCGCCAAGGACAAACAACAACGCCCCATTCGGCTTTTCCTGGTATTTGTCATGGCTATTGGCTTGAGTATTACACTCTACCAAAGCTATATCGTACCGCTGTTTTTTTCTTTTAATATCGTTCGAAATGATTCTTTTATAGTTTTTTGGGGTGTATTGATATATGCACTGGCTTTTTCTGATCTCAAGCTGTTTAGGCTGGAGCCAAATCGTGCCGTGGATAGCATTTTGCAATCCATGACCAACCTCATGATCATTACCAATAATTATTTTCAGATAAAAGATGTCAACCAAGCCGCTATTCAATTTTTCCAAAAAGACCTCAATGATATTCAAGATCAATTGATTGCACAATTACTACAGGAAGAAACCTGGACACATGTCCGCGAACG
>JALEHC010000515.1 GCA_022763215.1 Saprospiraceae bacterium | reverse complement strand
TTTTCCTTTTCGATGACATGAATGTTTCCATTCTTTATTTCGAGATATCCATCCTCTTTAAACTCTGTGAGCATTCGGATGACACTTTCTTTTGCGGTTCCCACAATTCGGGCCAAATCATCACGTAAAATACTGAAAGTCAAGTCATCGTATTTTTCACTAAGATAAACGATTGCATTGGCGACTCTTTTTCGAACCGAGTTGTAAGCCAGGTTCAGGAGTTGGTCTTCTTTTTCGGTGACATTATCTGCCAACATTTTGATCATTTGAGAGGAGACATCGCGGTTGGCGGTCATCAATTGGTTGAAGTCTTCTCTTGGAATCAAGTTGATCTTAGTTTCTTCCAATGCAGCGGCAGATTCGCTGTAATTTTCGTCTTTGATCAGATTGACATAGCCGAAAAACTCCCCTTCTTTCATAATCTGTATGATGTACTCTTTGCCATCATCATTGGTTTTGAATAATTTGACCGTACCACTAGCAATGAAATAAAGGTATCGAGGGTATTCCCCTTCTTCAAAAATATTTTCACGTTTTTTGTACGTCTTGACTCTTTGTTCGGCCGAAAGTCGTTTTAGTTCTTCATACCCTTTCGCTTCATCAATAAAAGCTTTTAAGGATTGCTCAGATTTATCGAACGTCGTTTGCAATCTTTCGCTTTTGCGCAAACGGGTTTCGATGACAGATAAGAGCTCATCTTTATAAAACGGCTTGGTGATATAATCATCTGCTCCCAGATTCATACCCCGCCGGAAGTCCGTTTTTTCGGCTTTAGCCGTCAAAAAAACAAAAGGAATACTGGAAGTCTCCGTTCTTTTGCTCAAGATATTCAAGACGCCGAACCCATCTAGTTGTGGCATCATGACATCACACAATATGAGATCCGGCATATTACTTAGTGCCTTTTCTACCCCTACTTTCCCATCTTCAGCAGCAATCACTTCATAACCAGATAACTCCAGAATTTCTTCCAGGTTTTCTCTAACCTCCAGATTGTCCTCGATGACAAGTATCTTTTTCATATGTTTGAAATTTTCAAGTCCAACTTATCTATGGTTGAACTAATGTGCTTTTGGATATCATTTAGTCAATCGGGCAGTCAAGGCTGCCAGTCAAAAATTATTTTTTCAAAGGAATCTGAATATAAAAAGTCGTCCCGACCCCTTCTTCACTTTCAAAGCTGATACGTCCATTCAGTAATTCGACATAACGCCTTACAATATTGAGGCCCAGTCCAGTACCTTGAATATTTTCAACATTATGAGCCCGGAAAAAACGGGTAAATAAATGTTGCTGATCTTCTCTTGGGATACCGATCCCTTCGTCTCTTACTTCCAGAAACAATTGTCCGTGTTCCACTTTCGTGGAACAATGGATGGCGCTTCCATCAGGCGAATACTTAGACGCATTTGAAAATAAGTTAAAGAGAATATTTCGCAACAACTTTTTATCTAAAAGTATGACATGGTTCTCTGGACTATGCGTATGAACAATCCGCTGATTAGGCTTGAGTACCCCATGCAATTCTTCCAGCACCGATTTGCAAAAGGAGATTAATTCAAACTCTGACAATTCAACTTGTACAGCTCCTTCTTCCAATTTGCTAAGAGACAGAAAATCATTTAGAATAGCGGTGAGGTTGCTCACTGAAGATTTGATACGGCCGGTATGCTTGAGCCTTTTCTCCTGTTGTTCTGCCTTTGTGTAAGCTTCTATCAAATCAGCTGATGATAAAATAGTGCTCAAAGGTGTACGAAATTCATGCGAAGCAATGGAAACGAAGCGAGATTTAAGTTGACTCAGTTCTTTTTCTGCTTCCAAAGCTTTAATAATTTCCGCTTCATTTTTGCGCAAAGCATTTTCGGCCTTTTGGCGGTCTACCACTTCTCGCTCTAATTGTCGGTTGATATCCAACAATTTATTGACCGCATTGACCAATTCTTCCGTCCGGGCTTCTACACGATCTTCTAGTTCTGCATTGAGCTGACGAATTTCTTCCTCGGCTTCTTTTTCCTCGGTGAGATCATGCACAATACCCGTAAACAGGCGCCGATCTTTCAGATTGACTTCACTGATACTCAGTCGCATAGGAAAGATCGATCCATTTTTTCTTTGCCCGGTCACTTCTCGACCAATACCAATGATTTTGGCATGACCAGTACGCAAATAATTACTGATATAATTATCGTGCTGTCCTGCATAAGGTGAAGGCATCAACATACGAATGTTATTGCCTAGCATTTCTTCTTTAGAGTACCCAAACAATTCCGCAGCAGCGGAATTAGCCATCTCGATAATGCCATTGACGTCAATCGTTATGATTCCATCTGTGGCCGTTTCAATAATAGCAGTTAGCCGTATGGCTGATTCAGAATATTTTTCCATGTTTGTTTTAATAAGCACTGGAAAGTTAAGCTAAGGCTTTCTTTAGATTAAATGATTAGATTCAGTTTAAAAAGATGACAAAAGTCACTCCTGGGATAAACTAAAATATAGAACTTGTGCCTGAAAAGTATCTAAATCAGCCATTTTTTTTAGGATTCTAGCTCAAATATCAATAGTTTGTCATGAACATGAAAGCCAAAAAGAAGGAAGGCCTAATCAATATCACATTGTTAGGCATTGGCTCTACAAAAGATGTAGAGCTAAAGAAAAATACGGTGGCGGCGGGCAGGCAGCTTGGTATCGACCTAATGGTTGAAGAAGTTTATGAGCTCGAACAGCTCCTAAAACACAACATCATCGGTATTCCAACCATGATGATTAACGACGAAATTGTATTTGAAAAGGAAGTTCCGAGTGTGGAACAAATAGCCAATTGTATCTTACAGAAGTATTCTGCACTCCAAAATTTTAATACGATGAATAAAATCCTAGTCCCTACAGATTTTTCAGAAAATGCGCGCAATGCAACTGCTTATGCATTAGAAATTGCAAACCAACATGGCTGTGAAGTAACCTTACTACACACTTACAAGCTTTACAGTACAGCGGGTATGATGATTTCGGTAGAATCGTATATGGCCGAAGACCGCAAAAAAGAAATGGATCAAGAAGTCAAGCTTTTTGAAACTCAATTGCGTAATGGTGCAACCATCGATACCAGAGTTGTTCGTGGTGATGCCATCCCGACGATCAAATCTTTTGCCGAAAAAGGCAAATATGATTTAGTGATCATGGGTACACAAGGTGCTTCCGGGGTGGAAGAAGTCTTCTTGGGAAGTGTGACCAATGGCGTGATCAAAAATATCAAAACGCCATTGCTGGCGATACCAAATGGCTATCGATTTAAAGCCATTGAAGATATTGTATTTTCTATTGACAACGACCCGATTATGTCTGATGACATTATCAAACCTCTACTCGAACTGGCAGAAAAAGATAATGCACAGATAAAGTTGTTCCATCATGCGGAACAAGAAGGTAGTGTTCATATTGATCCGAGCGTTACAAAAGCACTGAATGGTGCAGAATATTCCCTACATTACGAAATCAATAGTGAAGAACTGGGTGAAAGTATCCACCAATTTGTGGAAAAATCAGACGCTGATTTGCTATGTATGATTCGTAGAAAGCGTGGATTCTGGGAAAGCTTATTTCACAGTAGTGCAACAACCAGTGAAGCCTTTCACAGTGAAATTCCATTATTAGTACTGCATGAATAAATTTTGTCGCAAATCTTTAAGTCTTCTTTTGTTTTTGGGCATGGTCTGCAGCTTGTGGAGTCAGCAGACCCGGAAAGTGGTAGGTATCCATATTCAGCCTTCTTTGGAAATACATGAAGTGGGTGCTGAAATCAATTTATCTCTACAATTCAATGCAGGGATTTATTATCGCAACTTCACATTTCAGGCATACTATGCTCAATTACTCGAACCCGCCTTTATTGAAAGTAAAGAAGAAAACCAAACTGGTTTATTCAGAACCCGCTTTTATGAGCGCGGGCTGGGAGTTCATTATTTCCATCGGGCTAATGACTACCTGAATGTCTTTGGTGGCATCCGTGCCGGTGATGGACAAATTACCATTCTTGACGATACCGATCAGGATTTACTGGAAGACGATATTTTACAGATTCGACCTGAAATTGGTGCAGAATTGATATTAAATCCGACTATGCGGCTCAGTTTTCAGGCTGGCTTTCGCCAAATCTTTGCTTTGGAAACAGAAACACCTTTCGAAGATGCTGATTTTAATAGCTTAGTTTCCAGTTTGGGTTTACGCTTTGTTTTTTGATGACCTTTGTTCCGAGAGAGAAGTGAATCAAAACACCAAACCAAGTTTGATGCTGATTCACCTGTGGGAACTATTCACTGGATTACTCTTCATCTAGTTCGTTGAGCATATATTCATTGATCACGAACAAGACACTTTCTTCGTATTTATTTTTATGATCAAATATGGTTTTGCCGAGTACTTCGGCCCATTGTGGAATATCTTCTTTCGATAAACTGCCAAACTGAGTGTTGTACTGGCCAGTTGTTACATACAAGCTATGATCGCGAAAACTAGTCCAGGCATTTTCATAATGCCGCATACACTGTCCATCATAATCTGCTTTGGGGCCCACCCAATCATCCGTACAAGGTAATTGAAAAATATTGTGCCCTTCTCGAGCCCAGGGTGCTTCGCCCGACCAGCTATTCAATAGCGCATTGGCCATGATAACAGAAGCCGGAATTCCGTATTTCTGGCTTTCAGTGATAGCCACATGTGCAAAGCGTTTGATAAAAGCATTTTTCTTTTCATCGTCTACCTCCATTAGTTCTCGTAAATAGGCAGGTTTTTGACCATTGGAAGAAGTATTCCAAAAAGGTACGGCCAACTGATCGAGTACCGAACTTTTGTTGGAAGGTTGGGCTTGGGTATCCTTATCGGTATACAATTCCCTTTTTTGTTTTTTGTGGGATTGTTTGACAGGCAAGTGCTCTTCTTGTTTGGGCTGTAGTGGTGTATTCAGATTGATTCGAAAGCTGAAATCTTTCTTGAATACAATAAACAAGAGCACGAGTATAATACCGACTTTATACCAGTTCTTCTTCAAGAACTGCATTACTTTTTTATTCGTACTTGACATAGCTTGATCTTTTAAAACATAAAAACATTACTAAAACAAAATTAAAACATTTTATTTTAAAAACAAATTGTTTTCATCAATTTAAAACAAAAAATTACATCAAGGCCGGAACGAGAAGCGGAGGGCGAGTGGCTTAGGGATGGAACAGCCCGACCGCCCCGTAAGGCGGCGGGAAGCCCCAAATTATTCGGTAATTTCTACCCCTTTCCAGAAGGCAACATAGTTTTTAATTTGTGCGGCAGCGTCTTTGGGTTCCGGATAATACCAGGCGGCGTCGGCATTGACTTGCCCGTTGACTTCCAGCGAATAATAGGACGCTTGGCCCTTCCAGGGGCAGCTTGTGTGCTTATCAGAAGGCTTAAAAAAAGCTTTATGGAGCGAAGATTCCGGAAAATAATGGTTGTTTTCGACCACAATCGTTTCTTCGCTTTCTGCAAGCAGTTGGTTGTTCCAGATGGCTTTCATATCTAAAGAGATTGATAAATAAAAATAGAACAAGCGCTCGCGTATTTGGTTAAGGCTCAATTCTGAATCTCTTCAATCGCAGAGCAAGCATCGATGATGATATTACCATTGTACTGCTCGAAAGCGCCATCGGTGTAATACACTTCAAAAACAATATATTTGTAGGTATTGGAAGGCTGGAGCAAGAGTTCGTAAGACTTCCAGTCTTCATGATCGATAGGGTCGGTTTTGAAGAGTAACTCCTTCAATTCGCAAGCTTTATTGCCGCCGTATACTCGAAAAGTTGCAGGTGTGTTATAATTGGCCTGTTTCTGAGATGTTCGGCCCCAACTGATGTACTCCGAAGCGCGAGCCAACATCAAGTTCATCCGGTACGTTTTGCCTTTCTGCAATGGCTTTTCCAGTTTTTGAGCAATGGTTTCCCAAGTGTTATTATCCCGAACAACCATACCGAGGTAAGTTTCGCCCTCATGGGAGTCGTGAAAAACCTGAAAAGCGGTGCAAGGGCAAATGTCTGGCGGCGATTCGCCTTTCGGGCCACAATCAAGCCAACCATTGGGTGTTTGTGAGTGGCGAGCAATACCTTCAAAAGAAGGATTTTTGAGTTGAATGACCTCTTGTGCCTTAGCGGCAAATGCGAGGCAAGCAATCAGCAGCACAGGAAAAATTCGAATCATAGCTTAATTTTTTATTTGAATAGTGGAAATTTGATCTATAAGCAGGTGTCCATTATAGGCTTCCTTTTTGTTTTCATTGAAAGAAGCTTGCAAAATCAGATGCGTCCATTGCCCATTAGATTCGAAGGTCAGTTTGTGCTTTTTCCATTTAGTATTTCTAATGAGTTGGGTACTACTAATCAGTTGATCTTTGGAGATACCATCTTTAGAAGCCCAAATTTCCAGATTGATGGGCTGATCAAATTCAATTTCCCGATTGACATCCCAGTAATTTTTGGCTTTCGCCAAATAGAAACTCATTTCGTAAGTCAGACCAACTTCTGTGGGGTGAATTTGCTGGCTAATAGCATCATAAGTGCCGTCAGCCAAGACTTCCATAGCCAAATAGGACTTTCCGCGATAAGCCTGTAAACGAACATCCGGAAAGGTTTCGCGATCTGGCAAAATACTGGTGCGATAGTTGTTTTTGGTACCTCGATAAGTCCAAAAAGCAGGAACGATATTAAAATCCGGAATTTCCTCGAAAGAGGGATTATCGACAAAAATCTCGGTGGCAATACTTCCGTTTAAGGTGGCGTCTTTAACGGCCTCTCCATCTTTGGTATATTTTTCTTTCTTCTTCAAAAAGCCAAATGGAGATTTATTATCTGCTTTCTTTTTTCTTTTTCCAAAACTTAAGCTGAAGCTATCATCTTCATCGCGCTTGTAAGATCTGATGGGTTCTTTGTAGCTGGTGGCCAATGGTTTCTTCCGGCTGATCGTATTTGGGTTTTCGTCTTGAAAAGTCAGCTCTCTAGGTTTTGCCGTATTTCGATGTTGAATAGCCAGTAGTTCGACATTGGTCTGTTGATTTAATGCATAAACAGGGCTCAAATGGTCCAACAAAATATTTCCATTAGCATAGTATCTATTTTCTATAGTTTCAACCTGAAAAATCAAAGAATTAATATCTTTTTTCGGTTGAATTTCAAACATATATTGCTGCCAATCGCCAAAAGTAATCTTCGATGAAAATGCAAGAGGAACGGCTTCTGAACATACATCAGTACTTCCGTAAACGGCCAATAAAACAGGGCTAATATAATTTACTTCCTTGCCTGTGGATCGACTAAGACTGAAAAAATATGGGGCACTGCAGGCCATAGCAAAGAAGATGTACGTACTATCTGCCTTTAGAGGTTGATTCAGAGATTGTCCGACGCTTTCGACTGTTCCATTATCTCTGGTAACCATGCCGATGTAGGTATAGCCATCATGAGCAGGTATGTTTACAGAAAAGGCGCCTGATGGATGAGTATCAGGAGGCGTTTCATTATGCCCTCCACAATTTGTCCAGCCTATGGGAACATGGCTATGTCGAGGAGTATCTTCAAAAGATGGATTCTTGAAAGTGGTGAATTGAGCGATGGCATTATGGGAGAGCATCCCACAAAAAAGAGTCAACAGGAGTTGAAGTAAGTAGGGTTTCATTAGGATAGTTTTAGTTTACTGCTAAAGTAATAATTAGCGAGTAATAAGTTGTGAAAGCTAACAAAAAACGGAACCAGCAATTACTCTAAAACCTGTAAAGCGGTTTGTACCATTTTCATCAGATTTGAGCGGTCACGCTCGATCTTGGATACCACTTTTAAGCCACTATACAAGGTAAAAAGAAACTGAGCAATGGCTGCTACATCTTTGGTCTTTGCCAAGCTTCCGTTTGCTTGTCCTTGGCTCAGATAAGCACTTAAACCTTCCACAAAACCTTGTTGGTTTTCGCAGAGCAATGGCAATATCGCATCATCGCCAGGAATCAGCTCTGTAGTAGCATTGACGACAAAGCAGCCTTTGGCTTCCTTGTCTTGCAAGGATTCCTCCACGGCCCGTTCAAAAAGCTTACGAATACCTACTTTCACGTCCGATTCCGTATTCAAGAAAGCCATGGTCAACTGACCGTTTTTTTGTCGGTAGCGTTGAAAAGCTTTCTCAAACAAAGCGCGTTTGCCACCAAAGGTATTGTACAAACTAGCCCTGTTAACACCCAAATGTTGCACCAACTGATCAATGGAAGTAGCATGGTAGCCATGCTTCCAAAATAATTCTATTGCTTTTTCCAGTACTTCTTCTTCCTTAAATGCTTTCGTTCTTGGCATATCCTAAATAATTAAAGGCCTGTAAGTTATCCTTTACTTACAGACCTTTTAACAAAATACTTGAACATTCGTTCCAAAACAGGGTAAATTTTTTACGACAAGACCGGGTTGATATTAATTCCGCCGTCTACATTGTATTCGCTACCTGTAATAAACGAAGCATCATCTGATGCAAGAAAGGCCACTAATTTGGCAACTTCTTCTGGCTGGCCAAAACGCTTCAAGGGCACCCGGTTTTGCATCGCTTGTGCAAATCCGTTAAGTTGCTCTTCTGGCATGCCCGTTTTACTAAAAATAGGCGTGCTTACCGGACCAGGATTTACAGCATTGACGCGGATATTACGCACGGCCAACTCTGTTGCTGCTGTTCGAGTATAAGAATTCAGCGCCGCTTTGGAGGCCGCATAAACTGCTGTATTTGCCATACCCGTGTACGCATTTACAGATGACAAATTGATAATCGAGGCACCATCATTCAAAATGGGCAAAAACTTTTCGATCGTAAATACGGCCCCTTTGAAATTAATCCCCATCTGGTGGTCAAATGCGCCTTCTTCTATCTGCCCAACCGGAGCAGGTGCAAATATACCAGCATTCACAAAAAGGATGTCTACCTTGCCATGGTCTGCTTTTACTTGCTGAACCAGTTGGTCAATGGCCGACACAGAACTTACATCTGCGATATAGCCTTTTACGCCCAACTGTTCTGCCGCCTGTTTTACGCGCTCCGGATTTCTTCCGGTAATGCCCACCTGAGCACCTCTTGCTTTTAATTCTTTGGCGGCAGCAAATCCAATGCCGCTATTTCCACCGGTTACGATGGCTACTTTTCCGTCGAGTGTACGCATGATATCTTGTTTTTTTTTAGAATAATCGTTCCAAAATAATTTACAAATAAAAGAACGATCATTCCAAAATAAAGTTGAACAGCGCACGCATTTTTTTTGGGTTAGTTCGTATTTTCAGATGAGCAATTCATGACTTATGCGTATCACCACTTCCTTTTTCTGCCTATTTCTTTTCATAAGCGGGTATCTTTCTGCTCAATCTGAGCAATTGTCTATCAGCTTGTTAGGCACAGAACAAGGATTGTCACAAGGTCATGTCAGCAGTATACTCAAAGACCAAGAGGGCTTTGTCTGGATAGGTACGCAAGATGGCCTAAATCGATTCAACGGATTTGATTTTCACACTTTTTATCACAAAAACCAGGATGCAAATAGCATTGGCAACAACTATATCTGGACACTTTTTCAAGATAGTCAGCAAACAATCTGGATAGGCACTTTCGGTGGTGGTCTCTCCGCTTACGATCCCATTCAGGCACAATTTTCTACCTACCATCCCATCCCCTTGTCTGACTCTACGCTTATGCAAAATGCCATCCGATCTATCACAGAAGTCCCTGGTCAACGGCTTTGGATTGGCGCTGATGAGGGCCTTTGGCAGTTTGACCTCCGCACCCGGGCTTTTGTCTCCTACCCTGCTCAGGATTCGCTGCAACACCTGCTGAATGTCACAGCCGTTCAGCCTTTCGGCAAATCTCAACTGCTCGTTGGAAGCCTGCAAGGGCTTTATCTTTTGCCTGTGACTTCCACTTCCTCTCGAGATTTTCAAAGCTTGCAGTACCAAGCTCAGCATTTGACGGAAGTCACCCATATTTATACACCTGACGAGCAAATCTACTGGCTTACCGCCCGACAGGGACTTTTCTATTTCCGCAAGGAACAAGCCGAAAAAATTTTCCGATTTGATGGTCTTCCACCAAATATCAGAATCAATCAAATCCTGAAAGACCAACAAACTTATTGGCTGGCGACCAATGAGGGTTTGTTTCGGTTTCCCGAAAACAGGGCGCCACAAGAGGTTCAGCATTTTCATACAGGCAATTCGGCCCTTCCCAGCAATCTTGTACAGAGCATTACAGCCATTGAACCAGGCTTGCTATGGGCAGGTACCCGAGCTGGAATTGCACAGATCAATATCGAGTCGCCACCCTTTGCGCATTTTTTGCCAAAGCCTGAGGACGAGGAACGATTTTCCAAAGCATTCTTGGGGATCAAGAGCCAAGATTCACTCCTTTGGCTAGGTTCCAGAAATGGACTTTTTCTTATTCAAAATGCCGATGAATCTGTTCAAAACTGGACTTATGACGTTCTTCATCCCCAGTTTTTTCCAGAGATGCCATACCACTATGTTATCAACTTACACCAGGGGCCTTCCGGCCAAATGTGGGTCGCCTTTCGGCAAAATGGCTTCGCTTCGCTTCGCCATGTACAAGGGCGCTGGGTATTCGAACAGCCCACGACACCCCAGCTTGCGCTGAAAGGCATAGGGGTCAATGCACTGGTGGAAACATCAAAAGGTGAGCTCTGGATCGGCTCTGCTGGCCTGGGTTTATATCGTTGGGATATAGAGACGGATCATGTACAAAGATTTTCCACCAAGGACGTACCGGCCAATGGACTACAGCACGATTATTTTTTCTGTTTATTTGAAGATCAAAACCAGCAAATCTGGGCAGGAACAGCCAACGGGGGATTATGCAAATACCTTCCAGCAACGCAGCAATTTGAATGCTATTTGCATGATGCCGCCGATCAGAACTCCATTTCGAGCAATATGGTTTTGTCGATTATGCAAGATCAGTCTGGACAAATCTGGATTTGTACTGCACAAGGATTAAACCGACTAAAGTCAGATGGAACTTTTCAGCGTTTTGGCAGAGCAGAAGGCTTACCCAATGAGGTTATCTACAGTATGGTAGAAGATGAGCATAACCATTTTTGGATCAGTACCAATCGTGGAATTACGCAAATGACCTGGAAAAATGGAGAAGCTCGTTTCCAAAACTTTGATTTAGAAGATGGCTTACAGGACAACGAATTTAATCAACATGCCTATGAAAGATTACCAGATGGGCGACTTGTTTTTGGTGGTCCCAATGGCTTGAATGTTTTCGCTCCGGATGACATCCAGGCAGACACCATCTTGCCCATTCCTGCTTTTACTGATTTTCAATTATTTAATGAATCTGTGCCTGTCGCATCTGAATTTTTGCCTAATCATATCAACCATACCGATCGGATCGAACTTCCTCATAACCAAAACTTCATTGCTTTCGAATTTGCTGCATTGGGCTACCACCAATCTGAAGCTAACCAATACGCCTATCGGCTGGAAGGCCTTGACCCTGACTGGATTGAAAGTGGAACCCGACGCTTCGCGTCGTACGCCAAACTGGCTCCCGGCGACTATACCTTCCAACTAAAAGTGGCCAATCACGACCATATTTGGAACCCCAATATTAAATCTGTTCATATCATTATTCATCCTCCTTGGTGGAAAACATGGTGGGCGATCATTGCTTATTTGATCGTGGGTAGTTTAATTTTCTGGCTTATCATCAGGTATCGCGAAAATCAAATTCGATTGATTGAAAGCATTAAACAAACGGAAAGGGAACGCTTTCGCAAAAAAGCTGCTCGAGATTTTCATGATGAAGCTGGCAACAAAATTACGAAGCTTAGTCTTTTGGCTGCCGTTATCAGAAACCACTTACCCGAACAACTTCCTTTAGTGCAAAATATGGAATCTCATATTCAGGAACTTCGGTCTGGCATGCGCGATTTTATCTGGGTATTAGATCCTGATAAGGATAGTTTGGAGGACACCCTTACTCGAATTCGCGATTTTGGCAACCAGTTTTTTGAATATAGTACGACCCGATTTGTTTATTTTCAACAAGCCCACTTGCCGCTCCAACAAAAACTGAGTAGTCAACAAAGACGGCATCTGCTGCTTATTTTTAAAGAAATTATGCACAATTGTATCAAGCATGCGCAGGCTCAAAAAGCCTCTTTAAGTGTAGAATACCGAGACAAACAGCTCCTGTTCTTATTTGAAGACGACGGAATAGGATTTGCTCAAGCGGATACAACCGGCAATGGTTTGCAAAACTTAAAAAGTAGAGCACAAAAATTGTCGGCTCAGCTAGATATTCATTCGGCGAAAGCCAAAGGAACAACCATCCAACTGCTTGTGAATACTACCCATTTGGGGGATTGAATCCATCAAGCTAATTTCTGAATTTGAGTTAAATTTCTGCTTATGGCCAATATTAAAGTAGCGTTAATCGAAGATGATCCGGAAATTCGGCAGCTCATGCAGCTACTTATTGATGGCTCGCCTTCTTTCGAGTGCAAACAAGTCTATGCCGATGTAGCCACGGCCTTGGCCGACCTTCCTAAGCATACGATTGACGTACTCCTCATGGATATCGACCTGCCTGGTATGACAGGCATTGAAGGCGTTGGCGTACTTAAAAGACAAGCTTTTAAAGGAGCTATTATCATGCTGAGCGTACACGAAGATGACGAAGCTGTGTTTGACTCTTTGTGCGCAGGCGCTATTGGCTATCTGGTAAAAGGCTTGCCGCCGGTACAACTTTTAGCCGCAATCGAAGATGCGCATCAAGGCGGAGCACCGATGAGTCCACACATTGCCCGACGAGTCATTCAGACTTTCCAACAACCTCAAAATCACTCACTTACCAATCGTGAGAAAGAAGTACTTGAGCATCTTTGTGAAGGCGAAAACTATCGGTCAATTGCCGAAAAATTGTTCATTAGTGCCAATACGGTGAAAGCCCACATCAAAAATATTTACGAAAAGTTGCAGGTTAACACCCGTGCTGCTGCGGTCAAGAAAGCCATCCAGCAAAAAATCGTCAAATAAAACGCCCCAAATGGGGCATTGTGCAATATGCCTGCCGCCATTAGTTTTGTATGGAATCCTGACTTTCTAAATTCCTAAACTCAGACCAATGAAAAAATACCTTGTTGGACTCATGGGCTTGCTCATGGCTAGCCTTTGCTTTGCGCAAAATGTCCCGATTCGAACCATCACCCCACTTCCTATTGGCCTTCGCGCTTTCAGCTCAGCTCCTCTTCCCAATGGAGATATTATCGTCATGGGGGGAACTTCCAATAGTATCAGTGCCTCCTCAACCTGCTACCGCTTCAATTATCAAACAGAAACCTGGTCTAGCCTTTCTGATCTTGCTTTTGCATCAGCAGATATGCAGGTCGCCGTACTCGATGATGGTCGCATACTGGCCGTAGGTGGTACCAATGATTTTATATCGCCTATACAAAGTTCACAGCTTTATGATCCGGTTTCGGATACATGGACAGCTTCCGGAAGCAATTTTGAAAGCTTATTGGACGGTTATACTCGGTTTTCACTGGTCGTTTTGCCCGACAATTATGTTCTTTTGAGTACTTCTCAAGGCGAAATCGCCATTTATGATGTCAATGCAGACACTTGGACTCAGATCGATCCGGGCCCCATCGATGCTGGCGGTTCGCCAGCTTATTGGCTACCCGAGCAACAGGAAATAATCTTTACCGGAGCAGGAGGTCAGATTTATATCCCAAATGCTATTCCTACGACTGGCGCGCTATTTTACCTCGATCCAGCCCAGCCGCTTATTCCAGACATCAATGTGATGCTTGAAGATGGCAGGGTACTCATGATCAATACAGAACTCAACTTCAACAATGAAATTAGCATTTACGATCCAGCTACTCGAACAGCCAGTATCGTTGGTGAAATGCCTTTCAATGCCGGAATACAAACCCGAAATATTGTTCGAATGGCTGATGGCAAAGTCCTTTCTTTTGGCTTTGGTGATCCGACCGCTCCTAATGATACCAAAATCATCCAAGTATATGAACCTGAAACCAATGAATGGCAAGTTGTTACTTATTCTGAATTGGGCCCATTTTCCACGCCACACTTGCATCTATTACCCAATGCAGGCATTCTCGCTATTTCAGGTGGCCCCGAACCTAGTGATACAAACCCATGCTGGATACTCAATAATGAAGGCCCCAACTCAATCCAAACCAACTTGCAAACGACCATTAAACTCTACCCCAATCCGGTACAAGATGTGCTTTTTGTGGAGCACGCACCTACCGGGAAGTTAGATGGCGAATACCAATTCATTCTGCGCAATTTGCAGGGGCAGACTGTACTTCAAACTATGCTAACCAGCAATCAGGTCAATATTCCTCGGTCTAATCTGTCATCTGGCACCTATTTTGTGCAGTTGATTCAGCATGGCCATTCATTGATCCATCTTCCAATTACTTTAAAATAATCATCTATGATCCGTTTTCTTTTTATTGCAGTCGCTTTTTGCAGTCCGTTTTTCCTCTTGGCGCAACAAGACTGCGAAGATCATCCGCTTATCGAGCGCTTTCCAAAAACGACACTCGAATGGTGCGAAACCCAATCTTTTGGCAGCTATCATATCGCAGTAGGCCCTCAAACCGGTTACAAAAACATTGATGACTGGGTGGATGTAGAAGGTAAGATTTATCGTCTGTACTATATTCTTAAAGGCCAAGCAAGTGTAAGCGAGGTTTACCAAAACTACCGTAATGAACTTAAAAGAAGTGAATTTGAAATACTTGCCAATGGGGCATTCCCACAACGAAATGTCAAAAAAGAAGTAGGCGGCAACACTTGGATGGGTACGGCTTACGCCAAAAATCCATACCCAATAAATAGTGGCGTACAGCTATTTCATGGTTCTTCTGACTCTGGTGGAATGGGCTATATCGCAGCCAAGTTGCAACGCCCCGACCTTACTGCCTATGCGGTGATTGCAGCTTATCAGCATCATGCCGATGAGGTGCTGATTTGCATCGACATTATCGAGCAAGAAGCCTTGCGCGACAATCAAGTTCAAGTCAATACCGATTATCTGGCCAGAGAACTACAGGAAAAAGGAACCGTTTCTATTTATGGCATCGAATTTGAATATGACAAATACGACCTTCTTCCAGCCTCCAAACCTATTTTAAAGGTCATTGCTGATTTTCTGCAACAGCAAAAAAACATCAACCTTTATGTAATCGGGCATACCGATATGCGAGGCACATTAACCTATAATCTTACCCTTTCGGAAAAACGCGCGCAGGCCGTAGTTGACTACCTAGTCAGCAAGCACGGGATTCGGCGCGACCGATTGGAAGGTAAAGGCGTCGGCCCTTTGGCGCCGAAAAGCACAAATGAAACCGAAACAGGTCGCCAACTCAACCGGCGAGTAGAACTAGTTAAAAAAGTCAAATAATTGTTTCCCAATAGCCCAATCTTTACTTGGGCTATTGGCTTAGCTTCCCTTATTGCCTTGACGCCATCCGGCGGATAGGTTTGGCAAGTGCTAAGCTACTTGAGGTTCAAGATATCTTTTAACGCAAGTGGAAAAAAGGATAGATTCAAAGTTATTTTTGTTGAATAGCTATGCGAAGTTGATAGTCTTTAGGTGACACTTGCTCCTTTCGTTTGAATTGTCGAATAAAATAAGTCAGGCTATTGAAGCCACACTCTACCGAAACTTCTTTAATCTTTTTATGAGGGTCTTGCAGTAAACTCTTGGCCAATTTAATTCTTTCGCTATTGATAAACTCAATAGGTGTGGTGCCCAACTCATTTTTGAATACCCGATGAAAGTTGGGTTCACTCATATAAATCTTGCTACTCAGCTCCTTGATCGTCATGTGTTTATCCAGGTTATCCCGAATGTACTGAATGATATAACTTAGGCGATGTTCACCATCCAGATACATGGTTTTATCCTGATAGATTTTTTTGGCTTCGGTTTGCAAAATGCGGATGATCAATTCGCGCAGCATAAAATCAGCAAATAAGTCCTTGGAAGGATGATCTTCTGCAAATACAAATAACAAACGTTGGATAATCTGCTGAATGGCGATGTCATTAGTAAAGTGAAAATTATAATCGGTAAAACGCCACTCGCCATCTGCTTTCGCGTGGTTCTCGTTGAGCAGGTTTACAATGTCCAGAATTTTATCTTCTGAGATGGCCATGGCCAGGCAATGAGTTGGTGATTCCATTCTAGCTTCCGGGAAGTCGATGCACATCAACTCATTAGCGGGCAGGATAAGTGATTCGCCGGGCAGGAAATCGAAAGCGGCCATATTTTCCAGATGCATCACTTTTTTCCCCTTGAGCATACTGGCCAAAACAGGCTGATTGAATTTAAGTAAAATTTTATCAGCAGCTTGGTGGGTTTCAAATACGTGCAGCTCTGCACTTTCAAGCGAAAAAGTGGTTTGGTTTTCTACCAGTGTCTCTAGTCTTCTGTTCGTTAAGAACCTGTTTGATAACTCCATAAACAAATATTGAGGTTCATTTCTCTGTAATTGTAGAATAAAATAAGCAAAATCTTAACAACTCAACAGAAATATTTGCCGAAAGGCGACCTAAATGTCCCGTCTTGCAAGTATTGTTCACCACATTGAGGGAATTGTTCAATATAAAGCAGCCACCAATATATAATTTTGAATTGTACGAAAAATCAAAGCATGCGTCTTTGAACATTCGCAATCAAAAAATTTAATTCTCAATTAAAAAATTGAATCATGAGTGATATCGCAACAACAGCCAGTCAGGTGGTTGAAAAGCCTCAATTTAAGAATCATTATGATAATTTTATCGGTGGCCAGTGGGTCGCACCAGTAAAAGGTCAATATTTCGAAAATGTCTCTCCTGTTGACGGCAAAGCTTTTACCAAAATCGCACGCTCCACTGCCGAAGATATCGAATTGGCACTTGATGCAGCATGGGCGGCTGCGCCAAAATGGAACAACTCCTCTGCTACCGAACGCAGCAATATGCTACTAAAAATAGCTGACATTATGGAAGCTAATCTCGAAGCGCTTGCCCGTGCCGAAACTTGGGATAATGGAAAAGCACTACGCGAAACCAGAGCGGCAGACCTTCCGCTGGCAGTTGACCACTTCCGCTATTTTGCTGGAGTTATCCGCGCAGAAGAAGGTACGGTAAGTGAACTCGATTCCAGTACTGTTTCTATGAATATCCCAGAGCCACTTGGCGTTGTTGGCCAGATTATTCCATGGAATTTTCCACTTTTGATGGCTGCATGGAAAGTTGCTCCTGCTTTAGCCGCAGGTAATTGTGTAGTGCTCAAGCCCGCAGAACAAACACCTGTAGGCATTATGATCTTGGCAGAAATGATTCAGGATGTACTTCCGGCTGGTGTTTTGAATATTGTCAATGGATTTGGCTTGGAAGCCGGTAAACCATTGGCCTCTAACCCAAGAATTAATAAAGTTGCCTTTACCGGAGAAACAACCACTGGGCAATTAATTATGCAGTATGCATCCAAAAACCTGATTCCAGTAACGCTTGAACTAGGTGGTAAGTCGCCTAACATCTTCTTCGAATCTGTAATGGATGCTGACGATGAATTCTTTGACAAATGTCTGGAAGGTGCCGTTATGTTCGCACTCAACCAGGGTGAAGTTTGTACCTGTCCTTCTCGTATCTTGGTGCAGGAAAGTATTTTTGATGCCTTCATGGAACGTGTGGTAGAAAGAACAAAAGCCATCAAACTCGGCCACCCGCTTGATCCGAATACGATGATGGGAGCACAAGCTTCAAACGACCAATACGAAAAAATTCTGAACTACATTCAAATTGGTAAAGAAGAAGGTTGTGAAGTATTGGCCGGTGGCGAAGCTGCTTACAACGAAGGCCTGGAAGGTGGCTATTATATTCAGCCAACCATTCTGAAAGGGCACAATAAAATGAGAGTTTTCCAGGAAGAAATTTTTGGACCAGTAGTTTGTGTAACTACCTTCAAAGACGAAGCCGAAGCACTCGAAATCGCAAATGACACGCTTTATGGCTTGGGCGCAGGTGTATGGACACGCGACATGCATCAGGCTTACCAAATCTCAAGAGCCGTAGAAGCTGGTCGTGTGTGGGTCAACTGCTACCATGCTTATCCAGCGCACGCACCATTTGGTGGTTACAAAAAGTCAGGAATCGGTCGGGAAACGCACAAAATGATGCTCAACCACTACCGCCAGACAAAAAATATGCTGATCTCCTACGATAAAAAAGCCTTAGGCTTCTTTTAGAAAATCGTTTTGTTAATATTCGGAGTAGTAATGCTTAGCATTACTGCTCCGTTTTTCTTTTCTGTAAAGACCATACAATCGCCTAAGTATCAAATAATTTCACCAAACTGTCATTACATGACCGCTCGAATTCTAGTTAGCCAACAAGCCAGTCAACTTATAGATGAATTACGTGCAGAGCACGGCCCCTTGATGTTTCACCAAAGCGGCGGTTGCTGCGATGGCTCCTCCCCCATGTGTTTCCCGAAAGGGGAATTTATGATTAACGAAACCGATGTGTGGCTAGGTAATATCAATGATTGTGATTTTTATATGTCTCAGGATCAATTTGAATACTGGAAACATACGCAACTCACCGTAGATGTGGTGCCAGGCCGCGGAGCCAGCTTTTCACTGGAAATCCCCCGTGGAGTTCGCTTTGTCATCAAATCCAGACTATTTAGCGAAAGCGAAGAAAAAGAACTTCCCCCCATCCGATACGGAGAATAAGCAATAGTTATCTTACATTTAGTGCTTCGTAGTATTTGAAGCCATTGATTATGTCAAATGTAAGATTGCTGTTCCTTTTATTGATCGTGCTCTCCAGCTGCCAATCTGAGGGCGGAGAAGCAAGCACTTCCGTGAAAATTGGCCCTGAACTGCCTTCCACAGCAGCCCAACTCAAGGTCAAAAAGATCATCGAAACACGGTACTTGATGGACGAAAATCGTCTCCTGATCAAAAATGAAATGATCAGTAGGTATAGCCCGGATCAGACGGAAATAAGGATGTTTTGGCTAAACGCCCAGCGAGACACCCTGCTGACCGCCCATCGGTCTTACGACCAAGAAGGTAATAGAAACAAAGATCAGTTTTTTGAGTCGGGTCAAGCGTTAGAAATACTCACCCCTCAACAGCAAACACTTGTAAAAAACTACCTTAATCCAGATAACAGCAAGTCCAATTTTCAGGTACTTCAAGAAGACGATCAAGGAAGCTGGACTCGAAGAAACTTAATGATTCGAAACCAAATCCAGGAAGTTCATACGCGAGCAATTGAATATTACTGATTGCCTCCTCGGCCGCCTCTTCTTCCTCTTCTATTCGCTCTTTGTTCTTCCTGAAATGCCTTATAGGCTTTGTATTGCTCTGGTGTCAGCATTGCTTCCATTTCCAAGTCCTGTTCTTCGCGCAATTGTGAAAAAGCCGAACGCATAGATGCAAAATCACCTTGATTTTCGGAGCGAATGGCCTGCATTTTTTCGCGATAGTAGGCATTGATTTCATCAAACTTAGTCAATTGCTCATCTGACAGATTCAATTTGGCTAATAATGCGGCCCGCATTTCCTCCTGTCGTTGCTCAAATCGGGCTCTTCGATCCGCATTTTGCGGAGTATCAGCTACTTTTTCGGTAGCTGGCTGAGCGGTGCTTTCTTTTGAGCTTCCGCAAGATGTTATCATCAGGCTCAAGGCCAAAAAAAGGAGAAAAAAGTATTTCATTCGTATCTCTTTTGCTTTATGTTAAGACTTATCTTTTGAAAATCGGTTTAAAATTATACTTTTTGAGCCACATAAAAACCATAAGAATAGTAGTCCTGATACTTTTGATATAATTCGATTTCCGCTTGGTGTTCTCTAACGATTCTTTGAGCATCTTCGGATGAATGATGCCGTTCCAAGAATTCATCAAATTGTTCTGCCATAGGCTCGTAGTATTCTGTTATCCAGCTGCCTTTCGGCAAATAGAAATAGCCCGTTAAAGTATATCCATTGTTTTCCAATATCCTAATTTTATTAGACGCGCTATCTATTGCTGGATATTCTTTCTTCCAAAAGTCTTCAATTGCCGAAGGTCGGTTTGATGTAATCCATGTTATTTCGCTGACAGCGAGATAAGCTCCAGGTTTTAAAAAGTTCCTCCAATTTTTAATTCCAGCCTCGAAACCAATATTATAAATAGCCCCTTCTGACCAGATGAGGTCTAAAGATGCTTCTTCAAAAGGAAGTTGATCCATAGATGCTTGCAACGTCTGTATCTTGTGTTCCAAACCTAAGTTTTTGGCACGGACATTTACCTCTTCCAAAAATCCATTAAATAAGTCAATCGCCGTAATGTCTCCTTCCAAATGTTGCGCTAGTGTAATCGTCTGTCCACCCGAGCCACAACCGATGTCAGCTATTTTTAGCTTTTTTGAGTTCAGATGCACCATGGAAAGTGCCCTTAGTGTATCTGCTTTACTTCCAGGCCCCTGCCGCTGCGCCTTTTTATAAAAATCTATAATGAGGTCGATTGTAGTCATCTTGAGGCTTTTATTAGATTTTGAAAAAGTCCACAATTATCTTCCGATAAATGTAAGGATTTATCCACGGATTGATACTTGAATCTATATACACCAATATCAAATCACAGGGAGCAACAAAATTTCAGCCCTTATCATTGTACCTACTATTTTCATAAAAAAATGGACTATCGAATTATAAATTGTATTTTAATATATCAATTTAATTTTAACAGATACTTTGGCTGACTCCATCCAAAGACCGGAAGAAACAAATATGCTATGAAAAAACTATTACTA
>JALEHC010000514.1 GCA_022763215.1 Saprospiraceae bacterium | reverse complement strand
TGATCCTTTTCCAAACACTTAATTATTTGCTGATAACGGTCAGCTTCTCCAAAGTCAAACTGAAAGTCTGGAGATTGAATGAGTTGCTCAATTGCAGACAAGCACTGTAGCCGGTTAGGCATAGTCTCCGATATTTTGGCGGAAGCCTGAAAAGTCCAACCCGCTAATAGCAGTTCGTCCCGGCGTTCCAGTAATTCCATAGCCGTAGCAAACTGATCTGCTTCAAAAGATGCTTTAAAAAAAGTATGTGGATGTTGGTCGAGAAACAGACGAAGTGCTTGACGGTATTGCTCAATCCGGAGATATTCATTATCGTTGGAATAACCACTGAGGCCAAAATAAGCTTCGAGAAACTGAAGGAATTGGCGTGGGCCAAGATAGCGTACAGCCCCTTGTGTTTGTGTAGGAAGTGGAATTGGGTTATCGTCGAGTGCAAGGCCAAAGTAAATATGCATCATCAAAAGAAATTGAGCCGGAAAACAAGCTGATTTATCGACAATATAAGCGTTCGGCTGCAAAAAAGGAAAGGGATATCGAAAATAGGGGCAATTCGAAAAATATTCATCATATAAAAAAAGACCAATTATGAATCATCTACAAAAAGTAAGCGGGTTATTATTGATGTTTTTACTTGCTAGCGTACCGATGCTAGCGGTAGTGGGCCCAACAGGAGTTGTGGTGCAGCAAGAGCAAATTGCAGCGCAATCACTGAATGCAAAACAATTGCGGAAGAAAAAGCGGCTGGAGCGCAAAGCCGAACGTCTTAAGAAACGCTTAGAGTCGAAGCGAGCCGCTATTGATTTGCTGGACGACTTCAACTTTCGGCTAGGCGTTATTTGTTTGTTAGCAGCTCTGGCACTGGCTTTGCTGGGTGGATTGTTGAGTTTTGGGCTCTTTAATATCCTTGGAGGTTTGTTTGCGATAGGAGGGGTAGTACTAATTATTTTGGCATTAGTGCAATTGTAGCGTCGCCAAATGAAAAAGAGCTTTCCGATACCCCGGAAAGCTCTTTTAGCATGTAAGTTAGCGGTGGGTTATCCACCAGTTTCTTTACGTAGTTCTTCCATTTGATTAGACCAAAGTTGAGTTTGATCATCGACTTCATCATCGTCACAAAAATCAGTAATTTCGACTATGGTTTCGCCGGTAACAGGCGATCGGGAGATGCGGATTTCGAGGTATTCACCATCTTCACCTTCTTCCCATTCGAACCTGAGGCGTTCTTCTTCTATATCGTCGATTAGTTCTGCTACTTCCTCAGCGCCATCCCAGGAGAAAGTAAACGTATCGCCTTGGATATCTACTTCATCACAAAACCATCGAATAAGGCAAGAAGGTGTTGTGAAGAATTTATAGATGATGGTGGGCGATGCCCTAAAGAGGTATTCAAGATTTATTTGGACTCTCTCCATAAAAGAAGTTAATTGGTTAAAGGTTTATCTTATTTTTTTGGCTAATTGACTGAAAAAGAATTTAATACGGGTTTCTTCGGTCATAGTATCCACAATAAAAAATAAAAAAATGATTTTTCCAAATATAAATCTCTTTTTCAGGGAGCGTACACAATTAATTATTTGGCCTTTTGGAGGGGTACTTCATGTTAATTATACATTAAGTCTTGACAAGCATGTATTTTTGCTGTAAATTTGGGGGCTGTAACAATAAAGTTAAACAGGGGCACGACATTGAAAACAAATAACTCACAAATACATATCGCACATCAGTTTTATTGAAAGGACTCATCTTTCAGCCCCCATAAAAAACCTTCCTATCAAGTAACCTGTTTAGAATAATTACTTTGAATTTTTGGAATCTTTTTGCCAAGTAAAATAGCATATATAAATGAGACAGCTTAAGATCACTAAGTCCATTACCAACCGCGAAAGTCAATCATTAGAGAAGTACTTACAGGAAATTGGTAAAGTGGACCTACTGACGCCTGAGGAGGAAGTAGAATTGGCTAAACGTATCAAGCAGGGCGACCAAGCCGCCTTGGAAAAATTGACAAAAGCCAACCTTCGTTTCGTGGTTTCAGTAGCAAAACAATACCAAAACCAAGGACTTTCTTTGAGTGATTTGATTAACGAAGGTAATCTCGGATTGATCAAAGCAGCTCAGCGTTTCGATGAAACTCGTGGTTTCAAGTTTATTTCTTACGCCGTTTGGTGGATTCGCCAGTCTATCCTACAAGCATTGGCAGAACAATCCAGAATTGTACGTTTGCCACTAAATAAAGTGGGATCTCTGAACAAGATTAACAAGGCTTTTTCAGAGCTTGAGCAAGAATATGAAAGAGAACCTTCTTCTGATGAATTGGCTGATATGCTAGAAATTCCTACAGAAGAAGTAGAAACAACTCTTGGTGTGGCCGCTCGCCACGTTTCTATGGATGCTCCTTTCGTAGAAGGTGAAGATAACTCCTTGCTGGATGTGCTTGAAAATGGTAGTACACCAAGTACTGACCAAGAACTTGACTACAACCAGTCCTTGAGAAGAGAAATCGAACGCTCGCTGAGTACGCTTACAGAAAGACAATGCGACGTTATTAAACTTTATTTTGGCATTGGTGTCGAACACCCTATGTCTTTGGAAGATATCGGTGAGAAGTTCGGACTTACACGTGAACGTGTCCGTCAAATTAAAGATAAAGCTATCAATAAATTGCGCTCTGCTAATAGAAGCAAGTTGTTGAAAAATTATTTGGGTGCTTAATGCACTTC
>JALEHC010000513.1 GCA_022763215.1 Saprospiraceae bacterium | reverse complement strand
GGGTGCTTGTACCAAAGAATCGAATACGCCTGCAAGCATTCAATTGGTGGCAGCCAATATGAATGGCAGTAGCCTGCAAAATAATGCCACCAATATCCCGGTTGAATCCGTTTTGGAATTTGTTTTTTCAAGCTCGGTTGACCGTAATGCCTTCGAATCAGCATTTTCGATTAGTGGAAACCCAAGTATCAATTTCTCTTATGGTAGCCAGTCTAGTCGTGTGACAATTGACTTGACTTTACAAGCAGAAACAACCTATCAGGTGAGTGTAGCAGCAGAAGCGATTGGTAGGAGTGGTGGGATGTTGGAAAGTGCTTTCCAACGTAGTTTTACCACAGCTGACGATGGCCTAATTACCACTTTACCCCCTTGTACTACGGGTAGTGCAAGTTGTTTGCAAACGATTGCCTTGGAAGCAAATGGGACGGCTAATGTACAGTTTTATAGTAGCTTCCCGATTTACGAAGAAGAAGCGCGCTGGGATAGTTTACGTGCTGCCGTTATTGTAATTCATGGTGCCAACCGAAATGCAGACGACTATTTTAGCTGGATGATGTCGAGCTTGCAAGCACAAGGATTGGCTGAAAATACAGTGCTCATTTCCCCTCATTTTAAGGTTGCTTCTGAAGCAGCCGCAGATGAATTTTTCTGGGGTACAAATACCTGGCGAGAAGGCCGAGATGCAAGCAGCAGTGCGAAAATCAGTTCTTTTGAAGTGATTGATCGGATCATTGCACAACTTGCGAATAAGGAATTATTCCCCGTCATGGAAAAAGTTATTGTTACCGGTCATTCATCTGGTGGACTTTTCACGCATGTGTATGCTGCCTCGAATTTGGCGGAAGCCGCACACAATGAGTTAGACATGACCTATGTCGTTGCAAATAGCCAGTACTTTTACTACCCAAACGGACAACGAGTAGACGAAGCGACCAATGAATTGTATACACCCAGTTCTTGCAATGGCTATAATTTTTGGCCTCTTGGCTTCAATATTCAACCCAATTATCTGAGCAATACCAGTGAAAGTGTGTTGAATGATCAGTTCAAAAATCGAAAAATCACTTACCTGCTTGGTAACGGAACCGGTGCAGATGGCGCACTCAATGAATCTGATTGCGCAGCTGTATTACTCGGTTCGTCTCGCTATCAGCGCGGCGAAAACATGTACCGCTTCATGGAACTCGAATTTGGCGAAAGCCACCAACACGAACGAGTTATAGTAGAAGGAATCGGACACGATGGCCAAGCGATGTACCAATCTGCTACTTTCCGAATGCTGTTGCAAAATCTGCTCGATTAAGACTTATTCGCTACCCAGCATCCTGAAATATTCCGGATTAACTTCAAAACCCAGTTGACGGGCACGCTGAAAATCAGCAAGTGCCTGATCATTCTGACCCTGATTGCCATAAGAAATTCCTCGGTTGTTGTACAAGATACCACGATTAGGATCAATTTGAATGGCTTCGGTTAATATTTCAATGGCGCGTGGATGCTGATTGAGATATTGATATTCGATTGCCAAGGCATTAATGATATCTACATTTCGAGGTTCATATCCAAGGTATTCTTGAAAAACTCCGGCAGCGGTTTCGTGTTGGCCCATAGCCGAAAGGGCAACTGCTTTATTTTTGATAGAATTCAGGTCTGTAGGCTTTAATTCAAGTGCCCGATTGATATCTTGTAGCGCCTTTTCGTGTTGGCCCATAGCCGAATAACTAGCCCCGCGACTACTCAGCGCAGGCGCATTGTCAGGCTTTCGTTCCAATACATAATTGTACTCGTTAATGGCAGCTTGATATTGTTGTTGTTCAAAAAATACATTTCCCTTTCCCACTCTTGATCCGTGCTCATTCGGGCTGAGCTCCAAAGAGCGATTAAAGTCTCGTAAAGCCCCCTCAAAATCATTGTTTTGCTTGCGATAATAACCTCGATTAGAATTTGGAATAGCGGATGGAAATGCCATTGAATCAATCACTTGTGACCAAAGCGTTTCGCCATTTTTCCAGACTTTCGTTTGCTGAAAACAACCAATTGCCAAAATCAATCCATACAGGCCAAAAGCACCTAACAGGGCAGACTTTTGCTTGGGAAAGCGTTGTAACAAATACTCCAACAACAAGCCCATACAAAAAGCTAATCCGATATACGGAATGTAAGTGTATCGCTCTGACATGATAGCCCCTCCAAAAGAAAAAATTTGCAGGGTAATACTAATCGTCAGCATAAAAAACAGTAAGCCAAATAAGACCGGTTTTTTCTTCCAAAACAACCAATACCAAACACCAACAATAGCCAGACCAACCACCGGCATCAGGTAGAAATATATTGGCGGGTTCGATAAAGGCGGATATGGATAATAGGTAGCTAAATTATACGGCACCAAAAATTTCAAAACATATACATTAAAGCCATACCCCCCCGCACAAATACGGTTGAGCAGCGATATTTCATCCAAATCCTTAACGGCCGTATCACTCTGAATCATGATTGTCAATACCGACAAGCCAACTGCCAACAGAAAGAAAGGTACTTTCTCTAGTAATACTTTGGAATTCCAGCCTCTGTCATACCAATAATCTATCAGCATCAAAACCATAAAAAAGGTCACTGCTGCCGGTTTTGAAAGCATCGACAACAAACACCAGATAAAGGTATAAAACAGATATTTTCGCTGCTTCGTCTGAGCATACCGTACATACGTAATCAGGCCAATGATGAAAAATAACCCGTACAGCACGTCCTTCCGCTCCGTCACCCATGCCACCGACTCCACATGCATGGGATGAATTCCGAACAGCAGCGCCGTGACAAATGCGACCAATACATTTCGCTGATAAAGCAGCAATATAAAGATAAACACCGCCCCCGTAGACAGCAGGTGTAGCAATAGATTGGTTACATGAAAAGGCAATGGATCGCCATCACCAATGGCGTAATCAAGCATCAGACTCATGAAAGTCAGGGGGTGGTAGTTTTCAGCGATCGGCTGCGTAAAAATGACTTTTATATTTTCGGCAGTAGCCTGATGAATATAGACATTCCGCTCCACATAATCCGGATCATCCCAATTGACAAAGCCATTTTGCAGGGAAGGCAAATAACAAATAGCCGTAATACCAATCAAAG
>JALEHC010000512.1 GCA_022763215.1 Saprospiraceae bacterium | reverse complement strand
ACGACATAGTTTTCACCAAAACCCAACATAAAAGTAGCTCTGGTCTGGCATTGGCCTGCTTGTATTTCCTTTGACCAAAATGAGTGCTGATAATTAGCCCCCCTAAAGTCGTCATTCGTGCTATGCCCTGGCCATTTCGATTTGTCAAAAATTTCTGTTACTTTCTCTCTATCCAGAATTTGCTGGCCATTATACCTGCCGTCATTGGCAAAAAGTAAGGCAATTTTTGCTGCCTCATCAATAGTTGGCAATGCTCCGTAAGCCAAAATTGGAATGGCGAGCGAATCTTCTGTTTCCATGGTGTGCAATACAGAAAAGTGCTCTGCTCTAATGGGCGTCAGTACATTTTTACGCACTAGATCCCAGTAATTTACGTATTTGCCTTCTTTTTCTTCCACCAACTTTTGCAGTGCATAGGAAAGCACAAATAAGTTAGTCGATGCATAGTTGAATTTCTGCCCTGGCGCTTCTGGCGCATCGCCAAGGCGAGCGATGTTGTTAATGGCTTGCTCTGCTGTTTCGGCTACAATTAGCGTGCTAAAAAGCAGGTCCGCACTTTCGCCGCCGACCGTACCCGTAACCATATTGAGCGTATGCGAAAAAGTGACCCCTTGCCAAGCTTGGTGTTTGGCTAAAGCCGGAACATAATCTGTGATCAGGGCATCAAAAATGTTTTCCTGATATCGTTTTTCGAAATATAATAATACCAATGCACCCGCCATGCTTTTGGTTACAGAATACAAACCGTGACGCATTTCATGAGGGTAGGGGTAGAGCCCATGCCGGGTTTTGGGTGGGTGCAAGTAAAGATTCCCATTCAAGAGTACGGCTCCCAAACTAGTGGGAGCGTTGGTATATTTCGTTTGATCAAAATAATCTGCCACCTCTTGTTTCGTATCGATTTTACTAAGCGGAAATACCGGAAGTCTATTCGATGTGTATTGTAAGTGTTGTTTAATGATTTCGGTAGAATCTTCAAATGGTTTGGATATCAGCCTAGCTGGCAAAATACCACTAATATTGCCCAACTGTTGATCATCAATATCTGCAGTTTCTTGGCTGCATTGCAAGCACACCTGACTTACGGTGTCTTGTTGGTAAACAAAAGTGGCCATACAATTTCGAGCTTGCCCCATCCACCTGTCTGTCAGCGTTAGTGGAAACGAAGCCCGGGACCAAGGGCCATCTGCTTGTTCGCGCCAAACTTGCCCTTCACCAACAAATACATCCCAAAGGCTTTTGTCTTGTTTTCTGGTACTTATTCTTCCTTTTTGTAGGGGTATGAGTTCCCCCTTTCGGGAAATGAAACTCAGGTTTAGATCGGGAAATACATTTTCTCCAGGATAATATTCCTTTTGCTTTGGGAAATTCAATTCTGCGCTTTTTAATTGTAGCGTGCCGGAGAATGCTGTATGTGCTGGCGTTGCCCAGGATGGTTTAGCAAAAAAGCTCATATCGATGAGTGGTTGATGCTTGCCTTTAATGAGTTCTTCGACCGTTAATTGAGTACGTGGTTGCGTCATTTTGGGCCCATTCCATGACAATGGTCGCTGCTGGCAAGAAACAAGGAATATAACAAGTAGGACAGAAGCAAGAATCTTTTCCACTATTTGAGGGGATTGGTTTAGACCTGAATTTACCTAAAAAAAATAATTCGCTATTTCAAAATACGACCAACTACCCTATGCGCAATAAAAGTAACCTAGTTCACAGACATTGAAGGCATTTTACAATAGCTTACCAGTTAAAAGTTTTTTGAAGTTGAGTACCTGAAAAGCAAGAAATATGAAAAAAGCCAATTTGAATAAGACAGATGTTTTAGCAATTGAAAGAACCCGATTAGCAAATGAGCGTACTTTTCTGGCCTACTTTAGGTCTTCCATTGTATTTCTAAGTTCTGGCTTTGCCATCATCAAAATAAATGCTTTAAAAGAGATTACGGATATTGGCTACTTTTTGTTAGTGATCGCCCCTTTATTATTCCTGATAGGTTTAATCCGGTTTTTCTATGTCAGAAAGAAAGTTCGGAAGTATTTTTACGTAAGTGAGGAAGGGGAGTAGGAATTAAAGGGATTTTACATTTTAGGTAATTAATATCGGCCCAATTCTTCTGAAGTGACTTCAATACTAATCACAAAGGGCGTAAGGAAGGTACTTTTCATAATGATTACATCTTCATCCTTTGCGAATCGACTCAAAATTCTATGGATAAGTATTGCTTTTTCATAGTCATTGTAAAAGTAGAGCTTACCTTCAACTTGGTGTCTGGCTAAAGCAGATTTTAGAAATTCCAATCTTTGTTTGTTACCCAATTCATCTCGATCGTAATATTTCGTAAATGGTACTTCAGCAAAAATATCTTCACTGAGTTTTAGATAGTCATGCTTAAGGAAAGCATCAATCTTGCAAGTTTTTATAATTTCCTTGCAGATTGTTGCAGATTTGATTTCGACTACTCCATTGTTATTTTCAGAGAATTCAAGGTCATTTTTTTTATTTGTTTTCTCAAAAAAGCTATGGCATTCTTTTTTAAATAGATTGCTTATCCTTTCATCCGTTTTTTCAATGGTTTGAATGATGTCAGCGTCTAAATTGAGCCCACCTGCATAATTAAGAAGAAGTCCGATAATAGAATGTATTGTCATTTGAGTAATTTGGACCGGATATTAAACATGGTGATTTAATTCAACCCATTTATCTCCGGTATTTGATGATTTGGTGGTGTCAATTTATGAGTGATGTATTATAACTATGAATGAATAATTTCAAATATAACTCATGCATATATTCTGACTTTGAAAACGATAATGT
>JALEHC010000086.1 GCA_022763215.1 Saprospiraceae bacterium | reverse complement strand
TGATAAGAGGTAGTATACACAACATCATCAACTGCATGTGTATTCGTTTCATGGTCTAAAACGAAAATCTCAACAATTTTATCTACTCCATTATATTCAAACCCGATGTAATCCATTCCGGTATAATCAGGATTGGGTTCATAAGTTGGAATATCATCATTCCATTGAAAAGTACCATTTGATGGACTCGTAGTCATGTTATAGGTAAGCGGAACAAATACATTCTTGATGGTATTTTTATGCGTAAAAATGCGCATGGTATCCGCAATATTTGACTGATCGCCCAATACCAAAATACTCACGGTAGCTTCATCACATGCCCCTTGATCATCACATACTACATAGCTAAAGTGTGTAAGTCCCTCAAAACCAGGTCTTGGGGTAAACTCAATAAATGGCGAATTACCTGAATAATTCAGGCTACCATTATTTACAACTGGTGTACTTGAAACATTAAGCGTGCCATTAGTAGTATTTACAAAGTCATTCGCCAATACATCGATCGAGATTGCTGTATTGAGTGAAGTCACTCCAAAATCGTCAAATGCAATTACCTCGGAAGGAACTACGTTGACGGTAATATTAACAGCAACCATAACCGGTGCAGGCCCAGTGAGCTTTGTAATAATCAATCGAATATAATCATCTCCAACAACACCACTATTAGGGGTATAATGCAATTCGTAATCGGTATTACTTAGTTCGACTAAATTTGCTCCGCCTTGTGTGGGTTGAATGGCAATAAAAGGATCAATAGGCGTGGATACAAAAGAATAAATTGTTGTTTCACCTTGTATCGCAGTGAAACTAACATCAACTTCTTCGAAGTTTTGCGCCTTCCCCTCATATGGAAGCAGGAATATGAGGAAAATGAGGAAAAATAAATTCCGGCGTAGAGATACATTCATGGTTCGTGGATTTAAATCATTGCTCTGAAATACTGTCTCTGTCTAAAATACAGAAACAATATTAAAATAAATCATATAAGTTTTCAAGTACATATAACAGAAATTGTGAAAATTCCTGCATCTTAAATCGGTTGCTTTTCTTTTTTTTCGTGGCAAATATGTACTTTGCACCTAAATGATTGTGAAAAAAAAGTATATAAAACTCTCTTTTCTCTCGTGTTCAATTGCTATTTCTATCAAGGGTAAATTTAAGAAAAATTCTTCAAAATGTACAATAGCAAGTTATACTCAATTTTGGAACAATTCAACAAATATGAGCAAAACCGCTGCCGCAAATACATCCAATCCCCTTATTTCAATAAAAGCCAAGACCTGATTGACTTATACGAAATTTTCATAAAGCGTTTAAATAGTAGTTCACAAAAGCCTTTTACTAAGGAAGTGATTTGGCGAAAGCTAAGCCCTAAACGGCCTTTTGATGATGTACGCTTCCGCAAATATTGCTCAGACTTGCTGAAAATGGTTGAAAACTATCTTGGACAAGAAGAATATGAAAAAGATAGTATTTCACAAGCCATTAATACGATGAAGTCAATAAGACAAAGAAAGCTCGAAAAGTTACATAATAACACTGTAAAAAAAGTAAGAAGATCCTCTGAAAAACATGGAATCAGAAACGCAGAGTATTTCCTACAGCAGTACCACATAGAACGTGAATTATATTCATTAAACTATTTCGAGGCCAAAAGGTCTGACAGATCTAATATTGAATCAATATCAGACAATCTAGATTATTTTTATTTTGCTGAAAAGCTTAGACTTTACTACGTAGGATTAATTCAAGGTACTTTTGGCACCCCTCAAAACTATAATTTCTTATTTATAGAACAAGTTATAAACCAAATTCAAAATAGTGACAATAGTAAATTTCCTGTCGCCATTAGGATGTATTATCAAATAATACTTGCGACGAGAGAAATGGATAATGAAGTCCACTATTATAAAATGAAAGAACTGCTAGAACAATTTGCTTTAGACTTTCCAAAAGAAGAAGCCTATGCTTTATATAATTCAGCAATTAATTATTGTATACTGAAAATAAACGGTGGTAATAATCTATTTTTAGATGAGTTATTTGACCTTTACAATGATCAAATAAAGAAAGAAGTATTTATTATTAACAATGAATTGTCTCCTTGGAAATTCAAAAATATTGTAGTCATTGCACTTCGCCTTGGTAAATACGAATGGACAGAAAGTTTCATAAACACTTATAAAGACAAACTCCCTGAAGCAAGTCGCGAAAATGCAGTAACCTACAACCTGGCACAAGTTTACTTTTATCAAAAACGGTATGAAAAAGTTATCCCCCTTTTACATTCTGTTGAATATGAAGACCTTGCCTACAATCTAGGCTCTAAAGCAATGTTAATTGCCACTTATTATGAAACAGATGAAATTGAACCACTACACTCTTTATTTGAAAGTTTCAGAACTTACCTAAACCGCCATAAAGATATACCTGCCAATAGAAGAAAAAATTATAGTAACCTCATTAAGTATACCAAGCGGCTTACTAAAATACGACCTAGAGAAAAAGCTGCTTTGAAAAAACTAAAGGAAGAGGTCGAAAGTACTAAGAACATTGCCAGTATAAACTGGCTCAAAGAAAAAATATCTGAACTTGAATAAGCGTATTTTTGCAAGCATTTCCTCTTACTTTTATTTTTTTTAAATTCGTCAATATATCAAGCCTTAATACTGCAACGTTATCCATAACAGCACTACTTAAGGTCTCAACAATAACCTAAAAATATGATTGGTAAACAGATCACCCTTTTTTTGCTTGTCTGTAGCTTCCCCTTCTGGCTCACAGGTCAAGCCACTACCGTCTTCACCGATGCCAATAAAGCTTACAAAAAAGGCACAGAATTTTATGATCTCGGCCTTTTCGCGAAAGCGCAATCCGAATTTAGAAAGACCATTCAGCTTCTCAGGCCGGTCATCGAACCTGAAGCAGAGGTACTTCGGGCAAAAGCCGAGCTCAATATAGCTAAGAGTGCCGTGCAGCTTGGCCAAGAAGACGGCGAAAAACTTATCCTCGATTTTGTACGAAAGTACGAACCCGAACCCATCGCCAAAGATGCATTGGTAGAAATTGCCAATTACTACTATAATGCCAAAGAATATGAAAAGGCTATCGAATACTACGATGAGGTAGAAACAGCTGGCATGACCAGCGAAGAAAAATCGGAAGTTTTCTTTAGAAAAGGATACTCCAACTTCGTTCAGAAAAATTTCAAAGACGCCCAGGAGAGTTTTTCTACCATCAAGGACAATGAAAATAAGTACTACTACCCTACCAATTATTACTTGGGACTTTGCTATTTCTACGATGGCGAATACGAGCAAGCTGATGACATTTTTGAGGTCGTAGAACGCTCTGAACAATATCAACCGTTTATTCCCTTTTATCGGGCTCAAATCTATTTTGCTGAACGCCGCTACAATGACTTGATCCGCTATGCGGAGCCTCGCTTGGAAAGTCGCCGCTTACGCAAAAAAAATGAAATCCGCCAACTCGTTGGTCAAGCTTATTTCGAGCTACAGGATTACGAAAAAGCATTGCCGAATCTGGAATACTATGCTGAAAGAAGTAAAAGACTTCGCGAAGAAGAGTTCTACCAATTGGGTTATGCTCAATACAAAACCGAAAACTACAAAGAAGCGATCAATAGCTTTAAGGAGTTGGCGACCGTCGATTCTCGACTTGGTCAAAATGCCATGTTCTATCTCGCAGATTGTTACCTGCGTCTGGGCCAACGAGCTTCTGCACGTTCTGCTTTCGCAGATGCAAAACGTATGCAGTACGATCCAGAAATTCAGGAAGAAGCACTTTTCAACTACGCCAAGTTATCGTATGAACTAAAAGATCCTCGAGAAGCAATCACGGCTCTAAAAGATATTCCGCTTTCTTCTCGTTACCATACAGATGCACAGGAGTTAATGAGTGAAATATTCCTTAGCTATCGCGATTATAAACAAGCCATGGAAATCATTGAAGGCTTGCCAAACAAAACGCCTCAAATCAGAGAAACCTACCAAAAGGTTACTTTTTATCGAGGGCTACAACTTTTGCAACAGCAAAATCTTCCAGGCGCAAAAGAATTGCTCAAAAAATCGCTGGAATACCCACTCGATAATATGACAACCGCAAAAGCGACTTATTGGCTGGGCGATATTGCACACCGCCAAGAAGAATACAACAATAGTATCAAGCAAATTAATCAGTTCCTGACCATGGCGAAAGCTTTAAGCGGGTTGCCTGATGAATCTTCTCTATTTACCGGTAATTATATTCAAGGTTATAACTACCTCAAACAGGAAAATTATACTGCCGCACTTGGCTTTTTCCAGGAAGCAGTAGATGGTATTCAGCGTAACCGCACTTTCATTCGCAATGAAAATATTAAGCGCCAAATTCTTGGTGATGCAACTATGCGAGCTGGCGATTGCTTGTTCAAACGCAACCAATACGCTGGTGCTATAAAGTTTTATGATCAGGCCATAAATGGCCGGTATACTGGTTTTGAATATGCTATTTATCAAAAAGCAGTGATTGAAGGGTTGCGTGGACGTACAACTGAAAAAATTCTTGCCTTAGAAAGAATTCCACGAGAATTTCCAAATTCAGAATTTGCCGACGATGCGTTATTACAACTAGGTAGTACCTACCAATCTATTGGCCAGCTTTCGAAGGCAGCAGAACCACTCAAACAATTAATTTCTGACTACCGCAGCAAATCTGATCTGATCAACCAAGCAATCATCCGCCTTGGTTTGATTAATTATAACCAAGGTAATCTGGAAACAGCCATAAACTACTACAAGCAAATTTTTGCTAATAATCCAACGCCTACTGAGGCTCAGCTTGCGCTAAATGCCCTGGAAGAGATTTATGTTGATGACTTGGGCCGTGCTGATGAGTATTTTGCATTTTTGGAAACAATACCGGGATACAAACTCGACAACTTTGCCAAAGACAGCATCAATTTCAAGGCAGCCGAATCACAGTTTGAAAATGCCAATTATGATCGTGCGGTTGAAGGTTATTCAACTTACCTGCGTCGTTTTCCGAATGGAAGATACACGCTCGTTGCGCACTACCACCGTGGTGAGTCGTATAGTGTTTTACGCAAGTATAGCGAAGCATTATTCGATTACGAATTTGTGGCTGATCAAGGCCCCAGCCGCTATTTCCTGAAAGCACTGGAAAAAGCAGCCATTATTGCCTACAATCACGAACGAGATTTCAACAAAGCATTTGATCTTTATACCCGACTTGAGTCTTCGGCAGCTTCTCAAGATCAAAAATTTGAAGCACAGCTCGGAGCCCTCCGTTCCGCTTATCGGGTAGCTGATGCTAGCTCGGTTTACAGTTTGGCGTCCAAAGTAGCCAATAGTCCGTATGCCACTAAATTGCAGCAAGCTACTGCTAATTTCTACCTAGGTAAAATGGCATTTGACCAAAAAGACTACCCCAATGCACTTACAGCATTCCAACAAGTAGTACAGTTGAGCGACAACGAACAAACGGCCGAAGCTCGTTACCTCATTGCCTACATCCGTTACTTGCAACGTGACTTGGAAACAGCCCAGCAACTTTGCATTAATGCAAATCGCGAGAGCTCCGGATATCCTTATTGGGTAGCTAAGAGTGTTATTTTGCTTTCTGATATTTTATTGGAGAAAAACGATCTCTATAATGCCAGAGCAGCCCTCGAAGCATTGCTCGAAAACTTTAACGAAGATCCAGAACTGGTAAATACGGCTCAGCAAAAGCTCAACATTATCAACCAGCAAATTAATCGCGGCAGTCGATTAGACAATAGCAATAGCGATCGACTAGAAATGGATAACGGAAATGGTGGTAATGATGAATAATTGGCTCTCAACTACAAAAAAAATTAAAATGAAATATATCCTAACGCTAGGTCTGGCATTGCTATTTTGCGTAAGCAGCTACGCCCAAGACCCAACTCTTGAAACCGGAGAAGTCGATGTAATCAAAGATTTTGATGCACGTCTACTCGAATCTAACCTAATACCGGTTAGTCCAGTACTTCCTCCACTCGACACGACAACTCGTCGCCAGAAATACAATATCCGTGGCAAAAATATTGAAGTGGAATACCTTCCGCCCAAAATTCGCCCATTAGCAATGAGCGGCGATGCCCTTCAAAAAAGCTATAATGGATTTATCAGGCTCGGCGGTGGTACCCCCAACGCTTTTTTTGGGGAAGGTACTTACCATGTGGCACCGAATGACCAGTTTCAAATGGACATTAACCTCAATCACCAATCTGCCAACAATGACAGCAATGTTGAAAACCAGCGCTTTTCCTACAACAATGCGAATGTCGATGGTACCTACTTTTTTGACCAGGGTTTTGCTGTAAATGGTAAAATTGGTTACACCGCCGATGTACTCCATTTTTATGGTTACAATGAAATTGATGAAGAACGCAGCTTTGAAAAAGAAGAAGTGATGCAGCGTTTTTCCATCTTCGATATTGGAGCACAGGTATTCAATGGCGTACGTACAGAAGCAGATTTCAACTACAGTGCCGGAGTCGATTTTTACTTTATGGAGGATAATTATGCAGCTCGTGAAAATGGGGTAGATATTAAGCTAAATGGTACAAAATGGTTTAATGATAAACATCCGTTGAGTGTAACTCTTCGCACAGACTTTACCTCTTATCGCGACACAGCTGATCAAGACCTTAACAACCTCTACCTACAGCCCAATTTTACTTACCACGGAGATGTATTCAAAGTAAAGGTAGGTGCTAATATTGCCTCTAACAATGACAACATCACCTTTTTCCCGGACATGGAATTGGCAGCCAATATCGTGAGTGGTATCGTCACGGCTTATGTCGGAGCGGGTGGTGACTTACATAAAAACAATTTCCGTAATCTAGCGGCTTTCAATCCGTTCATCAAATCGCGGAACCGAATTGAAAACACCAGCTATTACAATTTTTATGGTGGTATTCGTGGTACATTTCAAGGCATAGACTATGATGTCCAAGCTAACTACAAAACCGCTGAGAACCTCGCATTATATCAGTGGAATCGCGACACGGCTTTGGCTCGTTTTGATGTTTTGTACGACACGGCTTCCATCTTCACGATAAAAGCTTCAGCCACTGCCAAATTGTTTGGGGGGCTAGAATTGACCGGCTCTATCGGCCAAAACATCTATACGCTCGAACGGGAAGAAAAACCTTGGCATTTGCCTGCCTTAACGGCAAATGTGGGCGCACGCTACAAAATGTTGGATGAGAAATTACAAATCTTTGGTGAGCTTTACTTTGAAAACGGTGTGCCTTATTTCAATGTCGAAAATGAGGAAGCAGATAATCTCAATGCCTTATTTGATCTGAGCCTTGGAGCTGAATTTTTCTTTACCGAAAACATCGGTATTTATCTTCAACTCAACAACCTAGCCAATAACAAACGACAACGTTGGGTCAACTACCCAACCTATGGATTTAATGCCTTATTTGGCGTTTCAGCCCGATTCTAACCTCCATCTTTTATGGTTACCCAAAGCGGGCTTCAGCACACGCTGAAGCCCGCTTTTATTTTTCCAAATTATATTCCAACAAAAGATATTTAATTAGAATAAAAAATCGCTTTGATATTTATTCAAAAAATTTTAACTTAGACATAGCAGCGTAATAAAATGTCCCTCTCACATAATAAAAAACATTTTGTACACTGCATTAATCTCATGACATAAGCGACTACCCTTAATTATAATTTGATTGTTATACGCCATCATTATCGGTAAAAGACCGATCAATGAGCGATTCTATATTCTTTCCTTTATTATTAACTCTAAAATCGCAGAAAATATGAATATTACTTTCGATGAATTGCGAGAAATCAAACACAGTCTTCCAACCGGCAGTATTAGCCGGATGGCTCAGCAATTACAACTGGATGAACAAACCATCCGTAATTATTTTGGTGCCAACAATTTTCAGGAAGGTCTACCAACCGGCAAACATCTTCAACCTGGTCCTCAGGGGGGCATCGTCCATCTAGAAAACACTAAAATACTTGACCTAGCCAGACGAATTATAAGTGAACAGGGAGCAAAAGCTTGACACCTTTTCACTTTGGCTTTCTTTTTTTACATGAAATGGGTTAACACAAAAACAAAAGGGGGATCGAGTCATCGATTCCCCTTCCAATTTTATACTACGTGGTTTTTACATTTTCAAGTAAAAGTCTTTGGTAAGTTCGATATAGCTATCCGTCCACTCATTTCTACCATCGTGCTGAATCACTAGTTTATCTTTAACAACTTCTTGCTGCTCACGCCCAAACTCCATGAGTAGGCGCTCCACCGGCTTATCGGCTTTTGGCTGTACTTCCGTAATTCGTTGACAGTACAAATGATAAGACTCTGAAATTTCCTGAAACCGCAAGCCTTCAATCAAGGGTAAAATAACAGCAAATCGTCCCTCTTCAGATAATAATGATCGTACAGCAGCTAACAAGTCGCCATGTGGTAACTTTACCGTATGCCTAACCATACTTCGATTTTCATTAGTGGAAAACGTACCCCCGGAAAAGAATGGCGGGTTACTCACAATGAGATCATACTTTTCTCTGCTTACTTTCGCAAAATCCTGAATGGGCATATTAAAAGCTTCCAGTCGGTCTGCCCAAGGGCAAGCCCCCATATTTTCTTTGGTCTGTTCGTAAGAATCTCCATCTATTTCCACGCCGTGGATCATGGCATCGGTATTGCGTTGGCCGAGCATTATACCAATTACGCCACTACCGGTTCCGACATCCAGTATTTTTTTGGCGCCGGTTACATTTACCCAAGCTCCGAGCAACACCCCATCCGTACCAATTTTCATGGTACATTTATCTTGATTAATTTCGAACTGTTTGAATTTGAATGGCTTGGCCTCCGTATTATTCATTTTCACTATTTTTCATTGCTTTCGGCATAACAATAAGATAAAAGCTTGCCGGTCAAAAGGTTCACAAATTACAATAATTTGTCCTTTTCTATTAAGCCTCCGGTGCAAAGTCTTGCGAAAATC
>JALEHC010000511.1 GCA_022763215.1 Saprospiraceae bacterium | reverse complement strand
ACGGTGAGTTTTACGAAGCGGTCAACCAATTCCCGATACAAATAGACGCTTTGGGAAGTGGCTTTTATACCCTGTTTGTGCAAGACGCATTTGGCTGTAGCCAAATGATAGATGTAACAATACCGGATGTCGAAGAACTCGTCATGGATTTTGGCGAAGACCAGGAAGTTACCTTGGGAGATAGTATTCTACTTCGGCCAGAAACCAATTTTACACCAGTAGCCTGGGAATGGTCTTCTACGCAATTTCTGAGTCAAACCGACACCTTTATTACCTACGCAAGCCCTATGCAGACGACTGTTTATCAACTGACGTTAACAGACGCTAATGGTTGCTCTGTGACCGATGAGATTACGGTATTTGTTAATACCACTCTTGATGTCTACATCCCGAATGCATTTTCACCAAATGACGATGGCTTCAATGATGAATTCTACATTTTCGCTGATGATCAAGTCGAGTTGGTAGAGTCTTTCCAAATATTTGATCGATGGGGTAACCAAATATTTTTTGAAGGCCCATTTGCCCCCAATGATCCTAATCACGGATGGGATGGCACCAAAAACGGGCAGGCCATGAGTCCGGCTGTCTTTGTCTATTTCGCAAAAATCAGATTAGTCAGCGGGACTACTACTCTTTTGAAAGGAGAAGTAACGCTTTTGAGATAAAACCGTAAGCAATTAAATAATTCAATTATAACATTAAACTACATTGTATGAACCAAATTAACATTCGAATTGCAAACCTGGCTATCATGCTATTGCTTGCAGTTTCGCCACTCATAGGCGAATCAGCACATAGCATGGCAGCCAAAGCCAATGTCGCTCCTTGCGATCCATTTTCAGAAATCGTCTTCAACAATGATATTTGTTATGGCGAGCCAGACAACTTTACCCGTCGTCTTAAACTAGGGCCAGCAAGCGTTCCGGGAGCCGGAGAAACAGTAAGCTGGGAAGTAGTATCGTTTGAGCCTGCTCCGGGTTCTGATATGAGTGCATTTGTAGGAGGAAGTTTTACCACTGCCGATAATTCAACGACCAACACTGAGTTTCGCCTTTTTAATGATGGACAAACCTTTCGGCCAGAAGCTTCTCCGGTTGGAGTAAACGGACAACCACTATTTGGGACCTATACCCTTAGTGTTGTCGTTTCTAATACCGCTACAGGTTGCAACAGTGATCCGTATGTAGTCACCAAAACCATAACGGGCAATCCTCAGGCACCAAGCACGGTAGTTGCCAATTTGCCTTATTGCTATGGCGAACCAGATAACTTTACACGGAGACTAAAAATTGGCCCAGACGGACTACTAGGGGAGAACGAAAGATTCGTATGGGAAGTTACGAATTTTATTCCAGGCCCTGGTTCTGACCAAAGTGCATTTGTGGGAAGTGATTTGTATTCTCAAAGTACAAATGGAACTACTAATAGTGAGTTTTTGATACTGACAAACGGACAGTTATTTAGACCTCAGGCAGATGCTGTGGGTGTAAATGGTATGCCGATCTACGGGACTTATGAATTGACGGTTTATACGGAGAATACAGTAGCGGGTTGCCTTAGTGAAGGATTTAGCGTAAGCAGAGAAATTGGAACGCCTGCTGAAGCATTGGACGTAAGTCCGATTACGATGGAATTTTGTAGCGGAGCTAGCTTTTCTGAACGCTCTTTGCAATTGCCCATGGGTATTGTCAGCAGTGATGAAGTAGTTGTTTGGGTGGTACAATCGGCTCCGGCAGCTTCTGGTTATGCACCAGGTTTGGAGTTTGCACCTTGCGAAGCAGATGCAGAAGATAATTTTTTCAGAGCATTGGCATCCAACCGCCGTACGCTTGCTGCCAAAAATACGGCACCAGCAGGTACTTATGTATTTAAGGTAAAGCGCAGAAATTGTAGTGGCCTATGCGATAGCCCACTGAGCGAAGAATTATTCACCATTATCAAATACGATAACCCAACGGTAGAGATTGTTACTGATACCCAAACAGATAATGGCAATGATATTTGTCTTGGAACAACAGGGGTTAGCTACGAAGCAATGGTTACGCCAGATTTGGCTTCCAGCCAAACCTTTGCATGGTGTGCTTACAATAGCGGCGATGGATCAGGTAATTGCTTTAATGGATTTAGTGATAATACGGCTCAAACCACTACCAGAGACTGGACCTCTTCTACTGGCTCTAAGTCAGTAGGTGTTACCGTAACAACGGACGTACCTGGATGTAATGTGGCGACGGATTTGCTTTCCTTTATGGTAGATGACACACCAGAAATTATTTGTCCAGATGACGTTACTGCAACACTAATCACGGACCCAAATACTTTCAATTGTCAGGCAGATGCTAGCTGGACTCACCCAATGATTGATGCTGGCGGCTGTGGCCCTGCTACCTTGACGATAAGCATTGATGGTGCCGCCCCACAAGAAGTGGAGCCCAGCGCATCTTTCACAACTTCCTTCTTTGATCTGGGAGAATACGATGTTTCTTATACCCTTACCGATGTACTTGGTGGAATGACGCAATGTAGCTTTACGGTTACGGTAGACGGCCTTCCATGTGGTTGGGTAAATGAAGGCGGCTTGGGCTGTGAAGATGATACCAACAACGCCATGTACGATGCCATGAGCGGTAGCTATATGCTAACCTCGAACAATTGCACACCAGAATTTCCTTACACAGAAGATCATGTTGCACTCATCTATACTGAAATGTGTGGAGATGGCGAAATTGTAGCAGAAGTAACGGCGGTAGACAAAGGAGGTTTTGCAGGCGTAATGATTCGTGACTTCATGGTGCCATTTTCACCAATGGTTGCATTAGGTACCAATCGCGTTTCTCATCTAAGAAAGGAAGTTCGAGTACTACCTAGCTATCCGGCATTTCCACAGGAACTTTTGTCTTTCGACAAATTTTGGATAAAAATTGAAAGAGATGGCAACCTGTTTAAAGCTTATGCTTCAACAGATGGCTCCAACTGGATTCCGTATATCTTCCAGACTGTAAACTTCTTTAATGAGTGTGCGACTGTTGGATTGTATACTTTTAATCAAATCCCAGGTGAATCTGTATCGGCTACTTTTGCCAATGTATCGGTAAACTCAACCACTGGTTTGCAAGGCCAGCCAGTTGCTTTAACTAACACCAATGCGAAAGTCAATACAGACTTTGTTGTATACCCGAATCCAACTGATGATTTATTGAATGTAAATCTTCAAAATATTGAGGCGGAGCAAGCTCAGCTACGCTTGTTCAATAGTGTTGGACAGTTGGTAAAACAAATTCAGCTGAATACGCTGGAAAGTACCACTACTCAAATCAATGTTGCTGATTTGGAAGCTGGTTTTTACACACTAAGTGTACAAATCAATGGTAAGCCAATGAGCAAACGGATCGTGATTGCCCGATAAGGTTCAATCATTAGATTGCATAAGAAAGCCCGGATTCATACGCTTGAGTCCGGGCTTTTTATTTT
>JALEHC010000510.1 GCA_022763215.1 Saprospiraceae bacterium | reverse complement strand
ATTGCATCCTTTTTTGATGAATGGAGTGCAAAAGCACAAGAAGACAATAATATCAAACTAGACTTGATCAGGTACCAATATCGTTTCTGGTTTGAAAGAAAACGCTTTGATAGCAATGGGCTTGTTCCAAAAGAAGAAGTCATTCATATCTTTTCCTATCTGACCACTTGGGCTCGCGAATCGCTGGATGAAAATAGTAATGAACAGACTTCCTTGCTAGTGCTTAGCGAGCAGGCCCGACGTATTAAGGAATTGCTGGAAGCACTACCTGAAACACAACTCAGCAAACTCGAACTGGAACGCATTGTGCGTACCATTTACGAACCGGCACCCATTCAGTTTACGCCAAGGGAGCTGGAAGCCTTGCCTTCGGTCGAAAAACCCAATGGCATCATCGAGGAAGTAGATGAATTGCTTTGGTGGACATTTACGCAAAGTGAAGCGAATCATTTCTTTTCCAGATGGTACCAAGCAGAAAGAGCTTATTTACAACAATTTGGCATTGAACTACTTGAGCCAACAGATGAGAATGCGCTGCAAATATGGCAACGCAAACAAGGTTTTCTGAAAACCCGCAAGCGGGTAGTACTCTTGATACCAGAAGTGATTCATGGGTCAGGAGTGCATCCTCATCCGCTATTAGGTGATCTGGAAGCCCGGTTTGAAAACTTGCATGAAATAACAGTTAATCTCGATCAAGAATCTAATCTTGCATTCTGGAAACAACATTTTCATTTACCCGAAAGGGTGAAAGTAGAGCGTATTCATCTGGGGCAGCCCAAGCCATTCATTTATATACAAGCGGCAGAACAGCTACAAGCCAGACCAGAAGAAACGATTAGTAGCCTTGAATCTCTATTTTATTACCCTTATCAATGGGTATTCAGACATAAGATTAAGCTCAAAAAGTCTTCTATCCTTGAAGTGGTAAAAGATAATGCTCTGATCGGTAATTTGGCCCATCGCTTTTTCGAAAAGCTATTGCTGGAGGATATTCAACACATGAGCCAAGAGGCGATCCACAACTGGGTAGAAATGGAAGCACGCCGATTGCTCGAAAGAGAAGGTGCCGTATTGCTGATGTATGGACGAGAACCTGAACGGGTAAATTTCCTCAATACCATTAAATATGCTGCCTGGAGTATGGTCAATTATATTCGAAACAACAAGTGGGAAGTGGACGGTACAGAGGCTCGATTGCAAGGGACGTTCCTGCATATTCCGATCAACGGAAGGGCAGATTTGGTACTTAGAAGAGGGGATGAAAAAGCAGTAGTAGACCTAAAATGGCGCGGAGATCGGCGCAGGGAAAGTATTATAAAAAACGAAGAAGATTTACAGTTAGTTCTTTATTCTAAGCTCTTGGATAATGATCAAACCTGGGCACATACCGCTTACTTTATCATTGAAAAAGGGAAAATTATTGCCCGTAACCAAGAGGCCTTTCAGGATATTACGCCCGTTGCGCCAGAAAGTGATCACATCGCTATTAATGAACGTATTTTTGATAAGATGAAAGCGACCTATCAATGGCGAATTGAACAAATCAAGCGAGGGCAGATAGAAATACGGTGTTCGCAAACTAGTGCAGACTTGGAAGAAGCTTACGATAACTTAATGGATGTACTTGAAATGAAAGATCAGGATGCTTACTTTGATGACTATCGAACGTTAATCAACTTGATTAGCTAAGTTCTTTCCAGATGATATCACCGAAGCGATCGATATATGCCCAGCGCCCTTGATATTCGACGAGCGCGAGGCCATCGCGGAAAGGGAAGACCGTTTCGAATTGAGGCAAAACCACTACTTGTCCGTCGGTATTTATAAAGCCCCAACGGCCATCTATTTTGACTTGTGCCAAACCATCAGAAAATACGCCAGCATCTTCAAATTGTGGATTAATAGCCCAATCACCTGATTTATCGATAAACCCAAATACTTCATTTTCTTCTACAAGAGCCAGGCCCTCACCAAAATCCCCTGCAAAATTGAAGCGGGGCGAAACGACTACATCTCCTGCTTGATTAATAAAGCCAAATTTGTAATCTTGAATAACGATGGCCATGCCATCGAAAAATTCACCATTGGCAAAGTCATCAACCAGATCAAATTGTGGCTCTAAAACCATGCCTCCTTGAGTATCAATCAAACCCCACTTTTCATCCCTGACCACTACGGCTACCTGATCCTGAAAGGGAAAAGCCTGTTGGAAAGCTGGTTGAATAGCCAGATTTCCTTTTTTATCGATATAGCCGAAATGTTCATCCAATTCTACAGGTGCCAAGCCCTGCCGAAATTCAAAAGCTCGATCAAATTGGGGTTCGATTTCGAAATCACCATGCTGATTGATATACCCAAAATAACCTTCCAGACTAACGGCGGCATAGCTTTCGCTAAAATCACCAGCCATATCAAACTGCACCGGCACTTGAATATTACCGCGGCGATTCATATATCCCCATTTGTTGACCAGGCGCACTTTGGCCAGGTCTTCTTCAAAATAGCCTACGAAATTGAAAAAATGTTTGAGTAAGAGACGTCCCATTTCGTCCATGGGCACCAGCTTATCATTGAGGCGCACCCTTGAAAAGCCATTATAAAAATCTTCTGCTTCAAAATACTGAGGTTCTATCACCACTTCGCCTTCGCGATTGATGAATCCGTACTTCCCCTTTTCCCGTATTTTGAATAGCAGATGCTTCATATTTTTGATATACGCAAGTCAGCGTGAGGCAAAGCCTGTAAATCAGGTGAACAAGCTTTGCTTTAAATAACAGCATGCAAATATAAGCTTGCCGTCTAAAGATTGGTAAACAAAGCTGCCGAATCTTTTTTGAGGTAATAGATGACTGCGTATTTTGCGCAAGCAAAACAAAGAAATTTGCGCTTCCTATTTGCCTTTAAAAACAGGTTTGCGTTTTTCCAAGAAAGCCTGTACACCTTCTTGATAATCCTCTGTATTTCCGGCCATAGACTGCAGCTCGCCTTCCAGTGCAAGTTGTTTGCTCAAATCATTAGTCAAAGAATAATTGAGTGCTCTCTTGGTAAGGCCCAGTCCTTTGGTAGGCATTTTGGCCAATTTTTCCGCAATTTTGAAAGAATCAATCGGAAAATCTTTGTCCGACATTACCTTATAAATCATCCCCATTTCAGCGGCTTCGGTTGCCGATACTTTATCGCCCAACATGATTAAAGCAGCAGCCCGCTGCATACCGATAATCCGTGGCAAGAAAAAAGTACCTCCACTATCCGGGATCAGTCCGATTTTGCTGAAAGCCTGAATAAATGAAGCCGACTCAGCGGCAACTGTAATGTCACAAGCTAGTGCAATATTAGCGCCTGCACCCGCAGCCACACCATTGACACCGCAGACAACAGGTTTTTCTATATTGCGAATTCTTTCAATAATCGGATTGTAGTGCTCTGCGACAATATTTGGTAAATCAGGCCCATCTTCTGCAACTACTTCTTGTAAATCTTGCCCGGCACAGAAAGCCTTACCCGAGCCTGTCAGATAAATAGCGCGTATGCTTTCATCTGCTTTACATTCATCTAGGCATTGGTGTAAAGCAAAAGCCATTTCTTGATTAAAGCTATTAAAAACGGCTGGTCTATTGAGGGTGATTTTTGCAACACCATTTAAAATTTCAAAAAGGATACTATCCATAAGAACGGTTTTATTAGGTCAACGCATTGATATTGAAATACAAGACTCAATGATAGCTAATTGCTGATACTTTTTATAAAAAACGGCTAATTTGCTACAAGGTCTTTCTTGATTGTAAAATAAAAGGTGGTCCCTTGATCGGGTTCGGATTCCAGCCAGATACTACCGCGATGGCGAATAATGATCCGGTGGCAAATTGCCAGGCCGATGCCCGTACCGTCGTATTGTTCGCGATGATTCAGTCGTTTGAAAATAGTAAATATCTTCTCTTGGGATTCTTTTGGAACGCCAATTCCATTATCAGAAACTTTAAAACAGTAGAAATCTGGATTTTCTTCGTGTACACTTACCTCTACGGTTGGCTGTGCACTTTCGTTAAACTTGAAGCCATTGAGGATCAAATTTTGGAACACCATACTTAACTGATTGGGTTCGCAATGAATATGTTCCGGTAGTGGATTTATTATCAGACGGGCATTTTTTTCTTTGATAAACGCTTGTATGTTGTGGCGGATTTGTTCCAGCGCTTCATTCAGGTTTACTTCCGTAAATTCAATATCGCGTCGTCCATAGGTAGCATATCGAAGTAAGCTTTCAATCAAGTCAGCCATGCGTTGTACGCCAGCGACTGCAAATTGTACATAGCGATTGCCGGTATCGTCGAGTTTATCTCCGTATTTGCGATGAAGTAGCTGTACAAAATTACCTACCATGCGCAGTGGTTCTTTCATATCATGAGAAGCAGCATAAGCAAACTGTTCCAATTCGTTATTGGACTGACGGAGTTCTTCATTGGCTAATTGAAGGTCTTGAGTTCTTTGGCTTACTTTTTCTTCTAGTTCATCGTTTTGGATTTGTAATTCGACCAAAAGTCCTTCAATCTGTTGTTTTTGTTGTTTTACTTTTCTGGTTCTTTCTTCTACCAGCTTTTCCAGTTTAATGCGGCTTTTTTCAAGTGATTTGATGCGTTGCCAGTATAACCAAATCAACAAGAAGACTAACATGGCTATCATCAAGATAACAAACCAGGGTTCTTTCCACAAAGGAGGATGAATACGGATTTGTAAGGCAATGCCCTCCCCGTTCCAGACACCATCATTATTGGCAGCTTTTACCCGAAAGGTATAATCTCCACCATTGAGATTACTATAACTTACAAAATTGCGATTATTGAGGTCTCGCCAATTGTTATCAAACCCTTCCAGTTGGTATTGATATCTGTTTTTTTCTGGTTGATGAAAATTTAGGGCAGCAAAATGAATGGAGAAATAATTTTGCTGGTAGTCTAGTTCAATCCGTTCCACATAATTAATGTCTTTTTCCAATGCAAGGGGTTGGTCAAACACAAAAAAGTTGGTAAAGATAAGATTTGGAGGTTCTTGGTTGGTTTGAATATTTT
>JALEHC010000509.1 GCA_022763215.1 Saprospiraceae bacterium | reverse complement strand
CAAATCCATTAGTGGTAAGCTTTGACATTCAAGATGTTGAATGTTATGGTGATTCAGATGGTATGATTACTGCCAATGTTAGCGGTGGTGTTAATCCAATTACGGTTGACTGGGCTGCGGGCTCTTCTAATCGTACGATTGAAGGATTAGCTGCGGGTACTTATGCCATTCAGATTTCGGATGCAAATGGCTGTATTCTGGAAACGGAAGCCATAGTTGAACAACCAGATGCACCTATTGGTGCGCAACTAACGCCTGTAGATGTTTCTTGTTTTGGAGAATCTGATGGTATTATTAGTGTTGAAGCAGCAGGTGGTACGCCTTTCTATACCTACAGCCTAGATAATGAAATATTTAGCGGAAGCAGTAATCTGATTGGTTTATCACCGGGTACTTATAACGTATATATCCAAGATGCGAATGGCTGTATTTTCTTATCTGACCCGGTTAGTATAGCTGAGCCAGAGCCAACAGAAGTGAGCCTGGGTAGTGATTTTTCTATTCCTTATGGAGATACCGCTATGCTAAATGCGATTACCAGAGGAACGAATGGAACTGTATTTTACGATTGGACACCAATCGACACCAGCTGTTTTAATTGTCCGGAGCTAGCTGTATTCCTTGATTATCAGACCAGTTATCGAGTGCGAATCACAGATGAAAATGGCTGTACAGATGAAGATGTGGTAACGGTAACGGTGGAGAAAGACTTCAGAGTAGACGTACCGACTGGCTTTACGCCAAATGGAGATAACGTCAATGATCGCTTATTGGTGCATGGCCCAAGCGGGACTATTGTTCGTTCTTTCCGGGTATTTGACCGTTGGGGAGAATTGATATATGAAGACACTGATTTTGATGTCAATGATCCGAACAGAGGCTGGAATGGTCAATTCCGAGATGAGGATGCTTCTTCTGGAGTATACATTTGGACGGTAAGCGTAGAATACGAAGATGGCTTTGAAGAACAATTAAAAGGACATACCACCTTGATTCGATAAAAAATGTAAAAATATGGGAGGGCCAATGTGATAATCGCATTGGCTCTTTTTTATGATGGGAACATCATTTAGAAATAATACATCTCAAAACAACCGATATAAAAGATTGAAATCAAATCACTTGAACTTTACATAATTTTAGTCAACTAAATTTTCACTTCATGCCAAAATTCTCTTACTTTTGGCCTGCTGAAACGAGGCTTTTACAAAAGCCAAATTGATCAACATCCCTTTCATAAATAACTTCAAAACATGAATCTTCACGAATATCAAGGAAAAGAACTTCTGAAAAGTTACGGTGTTGCCATCCAGGAAGGATATGTAGCTAATAATTTGGACGAAGCAGTTGAAGCTTATGAAAAGCTACGTGAACAGACGAAATCTGACTTTGCAGTAGTAAAAGCACAAATTCATGCAGGTGGCCGTGGTAAAGGTGGCGGTGTAAAACTAGCCAAAAACCTAGATGACCTTAAGGAACATGCGGGCAATATCCTGGGTATGATGCTTAAGACACCTCAAACACCAGGAGGTATGGAAGGGCCTGGTAAATTGGTTCGTAAAGTACTAGTTGCTGAAGATGCTTATGCGCCTGACTTTGATGCTTGTAAAGAATACTATGTATCCATCTTGATGGATCGTGAGCGCAAGTGTAATGTGATCATTTACTCTACTGAGGGTGGTATGGATATCGAAAAAGTGGCAGAAGAAACTCCACACTTGGTACACAAAGAGTACATCGATCCTACTTTGGGCTTGCAGGGCTTTCAGGCACGTAAAGTAGCTTTCAATCTTGGCCTTTCTGGTCAGGCGATGAAGCAAATGGTGAAGTTTATCTCTAACCTATATAAAGCATTTCTTGGAGCAGATGCGTCTTTGTTTGAGATCAATCCAACACTACACACAGGTGATGACCGTATCGTAGCGGTTGACTGTAAAGTAACCTTGGATGACAACGCCTTGTTCCGTCATAAAGATTTGGCAGAACTACGCGATACAGACGAAGAAGATCCAACAGAAGTAGAAGCTAAAGCACATCACCTTAACTACGTAAACCTAGACGGTAACGTAGGTTGTATGGTAAATGGTGCTGGTCTGGCTATGGCTACAATGGACATCATCAAATTGTCTGGTGGTGAGCCTGCGAACTTCCTCGATGTAGGTGGTACTGCTGATGCAGCTCGAGTAGAGCAAGCATTCCGTATCATCTTGAAAGACCCGGAAGTAAAAGCTATTTTGATCAACATCTTTGGTGGTATCGTACGTTGTGACCGTGTTGCTCAAGGGGTTATTGATGCTTACAAAAACATGGGTAATATTCCTGTGCCAATCATCGTACGTCTGCAAGGTACAAATGCGGATGTAGCCAAGAAGATGATTGATGAATCAGGATTAGCGGTTCACTCTGCTATCCAACTACAAGAAGCAGCTGACCTTGTAAAAGAGGTTTTAGCATAAAGAATTAGAACATATGCGATATTTACGGGTGATGGCAATAGCGATCACCCGTTTTTTTTGTACACTTTCGTGTAAATAGCTCTCCACTTTTTGTCCTATTCAACAATAGCAACACACAAATTTTCATAGCAACGGACGATTCCGTATTTTGAAAGCGGTAGATAAATTTATTCTAATTATTGTTCCGCCTTTTAACCCAATATACCTATGCAAACAAGACTGCCACTTGCCATTGGTCTGCTAATTATATTCAGCTTTGCGTTTAGCAGCTTCGACCACTCCTTTGAGCAGCAGCAAGCTCAGGAGACATTACCAGATACGACCTATCTGGTAAAAATAAAGGATCAAATTCAGCGACTCCACGATGCCTCCAAATATGATAGCTCCTTACTTATTATTGATGAACTGATGGTACAATTCAATGAATCCAGTTTACAAGGCACGGATTCTGAAGAATACTGGGGACATTTGATCCATTTCCTTGGTATGAAAGCAGAGTCTCTGCGTTCGCTTGATCAT
>JALEHC010000085.1 GCA_022763215.1 Saprospiraceae bacterium | reverse complement strand
CTTGCAACATATTCCGCATTCTGTTAAAGGAGCCCGCCAAAAAAGTCAGGGTACCAATTGTTATCAAGCCAGCCACCGTTTGTAGAATGATAAATAGGTAAGCACCATAATAAGCCAGCGTACCCAGTGACGACAACAGCGTGCCTACTGCTGCCCGGCGAATAGCCAGATTGCGATTTGCTCGGTAATATTTTAGCGAAAGCTGCTCAAAACGATTGGCTACAAAATTGTCCAATCCGAATATTTTTACCTCCTTCGCCATCTGATCACTAGCTCCGATATACCGCAAATAATCGAGCTCACGCCGCTCAGGTGTCCACGAGCGAGTCAGTGAATAAGAACGCTGATTGAAGTGGGTTTCGCCCAAAAAGGAAGGAATTACTGCCACTATCAAAATGAGGATCAACCAGGGGTTAAAAGCTACCAAGCCCGCCCCCAGAAAGATAATGGTAATCATGTTTTGGATTTGCGTAAGCACCTGCGACATCAGTACGGTCCGCCCAGTCGTTTGCCGACGAGCGCGCTCCAACTTGTCGTAAAATTCTGGGTTTTCAAACTGAAACAAGTCCAGGCGTGCCGCATGCCGAATCAATGCAACGGAGGTCTCATTAGCGACCAAATCGCCCAACAAGCTATCTAAAAGAGAAATCAGGCGATTCATGATTTCAGATAGTATGGCCAGCCCCAACTCTAGGCCCAGCATCAGCCAGAGGTAATTCATATCCTGATCTCCGGTATCCATCAATCGAATGATCTCATCTATAATTTCTTTACCGACATAGAGTACAGCAAGCGGAATAGCCGCTTTGAGCAAACGCAGGATCGCATTGGCAATAGCCAGTGATGGACTCGTTTTCCAAATTAAGCGGAAAAATTTGGGCAAATTGCCTAATGCTTGAAATTGCTCGCGAAAGCTTTGTTTTTCTTCGTCTTTTCTTTTCGCCATTTGATTTTAGCTTGTGAATAATGGGTGGTCTTTTAGTCTATTTTATTGTATTTCACCTTTCGGTAAAAATTTCTGCAAATAATATGACACCGATCTATCAACAATCCTTTAAAAGTTATAGTTTCTTTGCAGAAGATAAGACTCTGCACTTCTAAAATTAAGCATGAACGAATCAATCAACGTCAAAAAGGAATTTGATCAACTACTGGAACTTCTGGCCCTCGAACGCAAAGAAGACCTCGAACAATTTAAGCAAATCACGCAAAAACTCAGCTTGGACGAACGCCGGGAAAAAGGTTATTCCTGGTATCCACTTCAAGTAGTCAAACAAGGCTACACCTATGGCGATCGAGCTTATGTGATTGTTGAACGAACTTCTCACCTCAATGAACCACACCAATTTCGGTCAGGAACGATTGTAAATCTTTTTACACAACAGCCCACCGTCAAGCATCGTGAAAAAAGTGGTACAATCCAATACCTAGATCGTAACAAAATGAAAATTGTGCTCAACAGCAAAGACCTACCTGATTGGTTGGGACTTGGCTTGATTGGCGTAGACTTGCTTTTTGATGATACGACCTATCAGGAAATGGAAAAAGCCCTAAAAAAAGTCATGCAGGCAGATGGCGATCGACTAGCCGAAATCAGAGATATTTTACTGGGTAAATTGCCTTCAAAAAGCGATCTTTTTATCCAACCCAAAGCAATTGAAGGGCTTAACCCTTCTCAAAATACAGCAGTCCATCATATGCTGTCTACGCTGGATGTCTCTATTGTTCACGGCCCGCCCGGAACCGGCAAAACAACGACGATGGTTGCTGCGATCAAAAAAGCAGTCAAACGAGAAAATACCGTACTGGTTTGTGCGCCGTCCAACACGGCTGTTGATTTATTGACCGAACGGCTTGCCAATCAAGGCTTACAGGTTGTACGAATTGGTAATATTTCCAGAGTTGATGAAAACATTATCCGGCATACCTTGGATATGCAGATTAGTCAACACCCGGATGCTAAAAATATTAAGAAAGTAAAAATTCAGGCGGCAGACGCACGCCGGCAGGCACAGCGCTATAAGCGCAAATTTGGAGCACAAGAATATCAAGAACGACGACAACTTTACAAAGAAGCCGGAGAACTCATGGCTTGGGCCAACCAATTGGAAGACAGACTGATTAATCAGATTCTAGATGGTGCGCAGGTTATAACTTGTACACTAGTCGGCTCAGTAAATAAAGTGTTAGATAGAAGAAAGTTTCGCACTGTATTTATTGATGAAGCAGCACAAGCACTCGAACCAGCCACGTGGATTCCGATCACCAAAGCATCGAGAGTCATATTGACCGGTGATCCCTTCCAACTACCGCCTACTGTAAAATCAAGAGAAGCTCAAAAAAAGGGGTATGATATTACCTTGATAGAGAAGGCCATGCAACGCCTTGAAAATACGCATTTGCTCAATGTGCAGTATCGAATGCATGAGATGATCATGGGCTTTTCCAACGAGCAATTTTATGACAATAGACTTCAAGCAGATGAGACGGTCAAAAACCACCGTTT
>JALEHC010000508.1 GCA_022763215.1 Saprospiraceae bacterium | reverse complement strand
TATATCTATGATAGAAATGATTTGATGGCAGCTTTTACCCTTGCTGACCTAACAGATCCAGAACGAGCAAAATCACTGGAAGGGGATGAACGTCTAAAAGAATTTGCGGATGTATTCAATTCGGCCGATTATGGCAATAAACCAGAAAATGTAGTCGGTAGTGGCCCTTATAGCTTTGAAAGCTGGGAGCCTGGACAACAAATTGTGTTGAGCCGTAAGCAAAACTGGTGGGGCGATGAGTTGACAAGCGAATATCCATTGTTGACAGGGTATCCGGATAAAATCGTTTATAAAGTGATTCCGGATCAGACAACTGCCGTAGCTGCACTCAAAGACCAGTCCATTGACGTGACCGCTCAGATCGATGCCAAGGATTTCACCGATCTAAAAGATAATGAATTGGTAAACGACAACTATAATCTATATTCACCAACAGCATTACAGTACTACTATATTGGTATCAATACCAAAGATCGTACTGGCAAGCTTACAGACAAGCGCGTACGTCGTGCCCTTGCTCATTTGGTTGATGTAGATCAGTTGATCGAAGATTTGTTTTATGGTTTAGCTCAAAGAACCGTTGGACCTATCCACCCTTCCAAACCTTATTACAATAATGATTTAGCACCTATCCAGTACAATGTAAATAAAGCAAAAGAGCTTTTGGCGGAAGCCGGATGGAATGACTCAGATGGCGATGGTATTGTCGATAAAGAAATTGATGGTGAAAAAGTAGATATGCGCATCAATTACATCACTTCCAGCGCCAGTAAGTTTGGTCAAAACCTGGCTGAAATTATGAAGGCCAACTTCCAACAAGCTGGTATTGAACTCAATATTGAACTAATGGAATTTCGACAGTTGATCGAACGACTGCGTAATCGCGATTACGAAATGCATTCTGGTGGATGGGGACAAGATCCGGTACCAACAGACCTAAAACAAATCTGGCATACCGAAAGTGATCGCCCGGACGGCTCTAATCGCTCTGGCTTTGGTAATGCAGAAAGTGATGAGTTGATTGATGAAATACGAGTAACTTTAAATGAAGAAGAACGCGAAGATATGTACCTGCGCATTCAAGAAATCATTTATGAAGAGCAGCCTTATATTTTCTTGTTTTCTCCTCGTGAGCGTGTTGCAATTCACAAGCGATTTAATACCGCTGTGACTTCACTGCGTCCGGGATATATCGTTAAAGACTTTCAGTTGAAATAATTTAAGTTTGTTTCAAACAAAATAAGGGGGAGTATTCCATTAGGAGTACTCCCTTTTTCCAAAAACCGCCTTACATTCACAACCCATGAGTAATAAATTACTACAGCTTTGTTGCCTGTGCTTTTGTCTGCTGTCCGCTTGCAAAAATGACCCTGCACCTTCACAAAAAACAACTCCTACCTTCAAGCGTACTTCTAATCACTTGATCGTCACGCTGGATAGCGAACCCAAAACATTGCATCCGATTATTTCTACTTCGGCAGGCGAACGCCAGATTTATGAGCTATTGTACAGCTATCTGATGGTTCCGGATGAAAAAACATTGGAGTATATTCCTCAATTGGCGAAAGCCAAACCACAAATTGCAGAAACCACGGAGGGCCAATATCAGGGCGGCATGAATTTCACCTTTGAACTTCACAATGAGGCAGTCTGGGATGATGGCACCCCTATCACCGGAAAAGACTACATCTTTGCATTGAAGTCGATTCTCAATCCGGGCATCAATGCTCCGAGGGTATTGCCTTACTTAGAATTTATAGGTGATGTGAAGGTGGATGCTGACAATCCGAAAAAAATCACGGTATTTACTCGGGAAAAATATTTCATGGCAGAGGAGGCTATTGTATACGCCTTTCCGGTATTACCTGCCCATTTGTACGATCCGGCCAATATAATGGCGCAGTATTCGCTTGCGGATTTGCTGGACCAAGAAAAGGCAGAACGCCTTTATGAAAACAATGAAGACTTGCAGCAATTTGCCACTGATTTTGCTACTAAGTTCAATCGTGATCCCTCGGCTATATCGGGTAGTGGCCCTTATGAATTGGTCGAATGGCAAGATAACCAACGCCTTAAACTGCGCAAAAAAGAAAATTATTGGGGGCAGGCATTGGCCAATGAATTTCCGGCTTTGGAAGCCAAACCCGATGAAATAACTTTCGAAATTATTCTGGATGCTTCAACAACCACTGCTGCGCTAAAATCTGAAGAATTGGACGTAGTGTCTAATTTTGATGCCAATCAATTTGATTTGCTTCAGCAAGACACTGCCTTTCGGCAAATATATCGCATGGAAGAACCTGGTTCACTAGTGCATTACTTTTTGTATATGAATGCTTGTGATCCCAAGTTGGAAGATGTGCGGGTGCGCAGAGCGCTGGCCCACTTGGTAGATGTCGATCAACTGATCGATGTCATTTTTAACGGCAATGGTACCCGTACTAATGGCCCGGTGCATCCCGAAGCAGAGTTTTATAACGCTACGCTGCCACTGATCGAGTATTCGCCTGAAAAGGCAAAACAGATTTTGGCGGAAGCCGGATGGACAGATACAAACGGCAACGGAACCGTCGAC
>JALEHC010000084.1 GCA_022763215.1 Saprospiraceae bacterium | reverse complement strand
TTCATTTCTCTGGACAGTTCCAGTATCCAAGTGCTTGGGTAAGCTTCATCATGGCGTTTTTTGTAGTAGCCCTTGGTATTTACTTCCATAATTGCGTCACTTTGAGCAATCGTTTCCAAGGTCTTTTTTACTTCCTTGCGGTACCATTTTTTCTCTTCCGAGAAATAGCGCTCCTCTTTATTATTGCGCTTGATACGATCGAGATGGCCAATGATGGTAGGACAAGCCACAGAAACCATTTCTCTGACCAACTGATAGTAACGATGAACCGCCATTCTGATATCTCCTTCAAAGAGTTGATTCAGTCCCATCTTGAATACCGAATTAGGCCCATCAATACACCAGGGAGTACCATCGGCAAATTGGTCAACATAATGCACCGAACCGATGGTATAGTCTAATGGCAATTCCTTTATTGCTTCTGAATTGATAGAGATGACATCTGGAATATAATCGACTTCTAGGCTAGTATATATTTCGAGCTGATCCTTGAATTCTTTTTTTAGCTCTTTGATCGATTTGATGTATTTTTTCAAATCGGAAGCCTTCATGGCCCATTCGCAAGGCAATGGGAAAGGAGCATGATCGCTAAATCCATAAGCCTGTAGCCCCATAGCTGCCGCGCGCTTGGCATACTTTTTTGGTTTGCCTTTGCCATCACTGAATTCAGTGTGGGAATGATAATTGGTCCAATTCATTAGTCATTAATTTGAAGAAAAAAATCTTCACTTGGGCTTTTGACAATGAGGGGTAAATTTGGGCAATAGGCCAGGATTTTCATTACCCAACAATTTAGGGCTCAAAAAAAACAAGGTTCAAATTTTCGACTTTATCATTGTATTAATAATGTGTGAATTTTGCGTAAAGCATAGGTTTTGGCCTTGTTTGGAGGTGTATTTACCGAAAGGTAAGACGATGCAGGTGATCGTTCCAATCCAAATTTCTTTCATAAATCAATGATATCTATTATATTATAGGGTATATCAATAACTTTACACCTTCTTGTCGTATCTTGCAAAAATAATCTGCCCTAAAATAAGGTTGATTGCTTACTTACGGTATAAGTAACAAATGTGTATTAATTAAAACAGCAAAGAACAAAAGCTTGAAATTTACTGAATTTGATTTTGAAACCGAACTGTTGGACGGCCTCACCACTATGGGCTTTGAATCGGCCACTCCGATTCAGGAAAAAGCCATCCCAGAAATTCTTAATGGAAAAGATGTGCTGGCCTGCGCTCAGACAGGTACTGGCAAAACCGCCGCATTTCTGCTGCCCGTCCTGAATCTTATTGCCAAAAATAAACCAGAAGGCATTAGTACGCTTATTCTCGGGCCTACCCGTGAATTGGTTGTTCAAGTAGAGCAACAACTGGAAGCCCTGTCTTATTTTACTAATGTTAGCTCTTACGCTATTTATGGTGGAAGAAGCGGCCAGGAAATGGAGTTTGAAAAACGAGCGATCAAAAAAGGTGTTTCTGTTATCGTGGCAACGCCAGGGAGACTCAAAGCTCACATTGATCTGGGGTATGTAGATATGAGTAAGCTCAAATACTTGATCCTCGATGAAGCAGACCGAATGCTGGACATGGGATTCATACCGGCCGTTATGGATATCGTTAACCAAGTGCCAAGAGAAAGACAAACTTTGTTGTTCTCCGCAACCATGCCACCCAAAATCAGACAACTGACTCGTCAGCTTCAGAAAGATCCGGTTGAAATATCAATTGCTATTTCTAAACCAGCAGAAAATATTCTTCAGTCAGCCTACCACGTAGAAGATGGTAATAAAATAGAACTTACCGAAAAGGTGCTTCAATACAGCAAAAAAGCAGAACGTATTCTCATCTTTGCAAGTACCAAAAAGAAAGTAAGAGAACTCGCTACAGCCCTTCAAAAACGCGACTGGAATGTAGGTGCAGTACACTCTGATCTGGAACAGTCAGAACGCGAAGAGCAGCTTTCACAATTTAAAAGCGGCGCACTACCGGTTGTAGTAGCTACTGATGTATTGGCTCGGGGAATCGATATCAGTGGTATCGATATTGTTATCAACTACGATGTCCCTAATGATGCAGAAGACTATGTGCATCGAATAGGCCGTACTGCAAGAGCGGAAGCTTCTGGCATGGCGCTTACTTATATCAATCACGAGGAAAGAAGGAAATTCCAACGCATTGAAGATCTTCTGCAAATAGAAATCAGAAGAAGCCCTCTTCCTCAAGGAATGACGCCTATCGAACCGCCCAAAAGAAGCAGCTATCGCAACAAGGGAAATAAGCACGGAAACAGAAAAAGAAGACCTAGCAATAGACGACGCAACAAGAGAAATTAAATCTTGGACTGATCAAAATCACCGGCATTTTTTCCGGTATTGGTGAGGGATTCTCCTCCATCGACTACTAAAATCTGTCCGGTGATAAAGTCGTTATTGAGCAAAGATAGAATTGCATCTGTGATATGCTTGGTTTCACCTTGCATTTTGAGTGGAATACCCTGGATTCTCCATTCAATATATTCCTTACTTCTTGTTTTGGCTGGTAAAACCACACCCGGAGCTACGCCATTTACCCGAATAGATGGCGCCATTTCTACTGCTGCCATTTTCGTAAATTCAACTAAAGTCTTTTTAGCCAATAAATAGGCCGCATAGTTATTTTGGTTAAACGCTATTTTATTATCAATGATATTTATAACGTTTCCATTGCCTGCTATTTGGGCGAAAGCCCGAGCCATAAAGAAGGGCGCCCGAATATTTACATCAAACTGATGGTCAAATATCTCTGGGCTTGTGTTCTCAATAGTGGCCTGAGTATAAGCAGACGCACTATTGACTAAGGTGTTAAAATGAGGAAACCTTGATTTGACCTGTGACATGTACTCCGACATGCCAGCTACATTTCTCAGGTCATGCTGAAACAACTCACAGCTTACTCCGAGTTTTTCAATCTCTTTTTGGGTTTTTAATGCCGCTTCGGCAGATGAATTATAATGGAGTGCAATATCATAACCTTGTTCAGCTAGTGCCATTGCGATTGCCTTTCCTAGGCGTATAGCACTACCCGTAACCAGTGCGGCTTTATTTTTCATATTTTGTGTTTATTGCTTTTAAGATTCTGATTAGGCATTTCCCTTTCGGGAAACACTATCCGGCTGCTTTCATAGGCGAAGAAGGCAGTACAATGTCTTCGGCTACGCGATTGAGGCTTACAGGATGCTTTCCGATAATACCATTATGATAGTTCAATGAAATACCTGAATGCTCAAAGTGAACCTTTTCAGGTGCATTGCCATGCAAATAGGTCAAAAGTTCATTGACAAAAGGCCGTACGTAGGGTTCTTCTGGTAGTTCAAATAGCGCTACGGGGCTGTCAGCAGTATCTTTTACAAATAATATATCGATATCAGCCGGGCGATCTTTCTTTTTACTCATTGGATCAGACCGGTCTCTGCCCAATTGGATTTCTATTTTATTGAATTGCTGTTTGAGTTGTTTTGCGGAAAGCGGAGAATATATTCTGGCAGCGAGGTTTAGAAACACATTATCCGTTTCAAAGCCTTTGGCTTTAGTTTCTAGTATGCGACTTATGTCAATTCGGTTGGTAAGCTTCAGCAAATGGTCAAGAATTCGCTTGACATTTTCTCTTGGATGAATATTACTTCCTAAACTTAAGTAGTACCAGGCCATATATTTGCGATTTGGTAGGGAAACGATTGGTATGCACTTTTGTTTAAATAGTGCTTATATAATGACGAAACCTATATTTTGCTATTTATAACTACACCTTATTATATAGTAACAAAATCTGGGTGGAGAAGTGTTTCCTTATTTACTTGGAAAAAGGGTGAAAAAAAGTTTGATTTTTTTATTGGGGATTTTGGCTTTCGCCAAATTAAAATAATCGAATAAAAGCAAAAACTCAAGATCAAAATTGGTTATTCCATGAATTTTTGAAATGCCCCAAATTTTCTTTTAAATACGGTTTGGAACTTGCAAAAAGGCGTCTTATATTTGCATCCGCTTAACAAGCAAAGCGAATCACACAAATAAGTTTGGAGCTAAGAATTAAGAAAAGTTTTAATCCTTTTCTCCAAAATGATCGCCCTGCTTGCGCGGCTCTTGAAAAAGATGTATATTGAAATCCTTTTCCTCTATGATGAAGTAATACAGTTTGTAAAACTCACCTGGAAAAAATTTCAAATAAATTTTGCAAAAAGTTTTGTGGTTACAAAAACTGCAATTATCTTTGCAATCCCTTAGCGAGAGAGTTAAGGAAAAGTGCTTGAAAGAGTGCTAAAAAACAATAAGCAAACAGCTGATTTTTGATGTAGATTGAAAGTCAGGTTTGATAAAGAAAAGTTCATTGACACTGGT
>JALEHC010000507.1 GCA_022763215.1 Saprospiraceae bacterium | reverse complement strand
GCCCCCGGACTAGGCACATTTGCACGCAAGTGCGAAAAAGCAGTAGCTGGTACAATGCTAAATTGCTCATCATCAAATGATTTCCATTGCAGCGACAAAAACTTTCCGCCATACCCCTGGAAAAACTTGACTTTGAAAGGATGGTTGCCTGCTTTCAAAGCGACTTCGCCATCCTTTGGACTTGCTCCGTGAAATCCGTCATGATCAATAATCTCCTGACCATCCAAATACATCTTCGAGCCATCGTCACTCAACAGGCGGAATACGTAATTATTGTCTTTCGGGATAGTGATCACCCCTTCGTATACCATCGCAAAATTGGCTTCCAAAGTAGCAAACTCACTCGTCTCTACATGTACATCTTGCAAAATCCCTTCATACAATGGCTTCTGATTGGTATTGATGTCATCCACCGATTCAATACCCGGAGTATTATATATTTTCACCAATACGCCCGGCAACAATTCATTACCGGTAATGGTCGAGTCGCCTTCCACAAAATCAAGTGCGCCAAGTGCCGCTTCTTCTGCCGGCATCAAGGCCTCCTCATCAGAATCCAGTTCCATAATATAGCTCACCATAGACCGAATGTCGGCTTCGGCCACCTCATGATGCGCATTCATAGCCGCTTCGCCCCATACCCCCGAGCCACCATTGATGACTTTCTTGACGAGATATTCTACATTCGAGGGGTTGTTGCGGTAGCGCTTGGCGACATCGACATAAGCCGGGCCAATGGTTTTCACGTAAGTGTTGTGGCAAGTTTTGCAATCGTTGCGTTCGATGAGGCGAAAGCCCAATGGCTTGAGGTCATCCCCGCCGCCGTCTACGATTTTATTTTCGTTTTCTATCAGTGGTGTTTCTGTAAAAAAGGTGGTCAAAGTCGTCGACCCATTGCCATTTAGCGTCAAGCGGCCTTCAACATCTATACCCGATATACTACCCGCTTTGCGCTCTTTTCTATTGAGAATGTCGTAATTACCATCTGTTTTGATGCTACTGGTTACCGCGATGGACGACAAGTTGTTCAGGAAGTACAATTTGGCGCCTTTCGGCAAATTCTTCACCGTGAAAGTACGCTGCAAACCTGGCAGTCCGCTTTCACTTTCCACATACTCTGGTTTTTCACCAATATTGATGCGCTGACCATTGTCGAGCTGTAGTTCATAATTGATAATCACTTGTTCATCTTTGAACCGATGGCCTCGATATTGTAGCTTCGGGGTCGTTTTTTGGCCATTAAGCTCTACTTCCCAAGGTGTATTGTATTCATTTTGGAAATAGATATTCCCCAATGAGCTAGGCTGAGGGCCATGAACGGTAGTATACACGGCACCATCAAAATTGACGCTACCTCTCCAGGCTTTATAGAACGTACCATCTTCGGCACTATAGGCCGCCCAGAGGTTATCGTTTAGCGCAAGCGTAAGCATACGCGCCTTTCCATCAAGCACAGAGCGAAATACCCACGGATCGTGGGCACGTTGAATGTCTTTTGCAGAAGTTTTTACCGTATTACAGGCAAATACGTAAAGGAGGATTCCTGTTAAGACAACTGGAATTAGTTTCTTCATAAGGTTCAATTTTCAATCGGATGAACGAAGTGACGGATTTAATTTATGGACTTATTGGTCATTTTACACTAACTGCCTTGGTGTGAAAGTATAAAATGAAACTGAATTTAAGAAATACACTTTATTTTTTTAGGAAGGTACAACATAGTTTTATTCCAAAAAGCATTTGGATTACAAAACAAAATTCTAAAAACAGCTTGGCAATCAACAAAATATCAGTTTATCTAAAGCTGATCGAGTTCACGGCTTACCTCGCTCCGATACGTTCGCCCAATAGGTAAACGATGCGAACCAACTTCCACTTGTGTAGCTGTAAATGCCGAAACTTGCTGCCGATTAACCACAAAAGATCGGTGAACACGCAAAAAATGATTGCTCGGCAGTATTTCTTCCACACTACCGATTGCCCCGCGAATCAACAATTCTTCTTTCGTGCTGATAATTTTGGTATAATCTTTCAGGCTTTCCAGATACAAAATGTCATCAAAAAAGACTTTCACTTTCTTTTTGTTGACCACAAAAAAATGAAATGCTTTTGGCACCGAGTTCATCGAAGGAGATCCGAATTTGGTGGGATGAGCTTTTTGTAATTTATTGACTGCTTTCAAAAAGCGAGAAAACCCAATTGGTTTGAGCAAATAATCGATCACATTTTCATCAAACGCTTCTAATGCATATTCCGAATAAGCAGTGGTGAGTATCGTTTGGGGTTTTCGCTCCAGCGACCGCAAAAAATCGAGCCCCTTAAGCTTTGGCAAATGGATGTCCAAAAACAGCACTTCCACTTCTTGCTGTTGCAAAATATCAAGCGCGAAAAGCGCATCTCTGCATACCGCAATCAACTCCAAAAAAGGAACCTGCGCCACATACTCTTTCAAGATGTCAGCGGCAATAGGCTCATCTTCCACAATCAGACACTTGAGTTTATTGATTGATTCCATCCAATTGAATCTGAAGTCTTACATAAAAAAAGGAGGCATCTTTCCGGATTGTCAAATCATAATGATCTCCACAAACCAAATCGAGTTGTCGCTGCACATTCCGCAAGCCCATACCCGATTCCATACCGCCTGAGTCGGTATCATATGAATTCCGAACTTCAAACTGAAGCTGATGCTGATTGGCTTCCAAGCATAGTTCGATTTGCGTTTCGAAGCGCATTTCACTCAATCCATGTTTAAAAGCATTTTCCACAAAAGGTAATAAAATCAGCGGAGGAATCCGGATATCAGATGTTGTCACTTGTATCTCTTGACGGAGTTGCAGACGATCTGCGTAACGCAGTTTTTCCAGTGCAATATAATCTTCTATAATCTGTATTTCTTGTTCGAGCAAAATGCGTTCTTCCTGACTTTCACGCAACACATAGCGCATCAGATGCGACAATTGTAATATATAAGGCGCCGTTTGCGCCGCATCTTTTCTCGCCAAACCATACAGATTATTGAGCGAATTGAACAAAAAATGCGGATTCATCTGCGATTTGAGATAGCCTAATTCAATATCTCGTTTTTCGGCTTGTAGCGAACGATATGCCCGTTGCGATTTCAAGCGACCAATCAGTAACTTAGCCGTAGAAGCAAGAGCTAGAGCTGGTAAAATATCTGTCAGGGTATAAAGTAGTCGGCTTGCGCTAAATACATTAAATGCAGGTACTTCATCGTACATCCATAAAGAAATTGGTTTGATCATAGAGCGATAACCGAGCACACTAACTAAGATACACACCAACATCCAGGCCACCAGTGGGCCAAATTTTGCGTCTTGCCTTTCGGCAGATAATCCACCGAGGTAACGCGGAACCAGCAAATAAAACAAGACATAAAAAGGCAGCATTTTCCACGGTAGCAGTGCTAGTTCACTGCCCACAAACCGCAGCAAACGCATAGGCCATGCGTAGACCATATCAGAAGGCCCTGCAAATGCCATTTGCACCGAAGCATGCAATAAAACGAATGCACTCCAAAACGCAATATGTAAGAAAATTCGCCTTGCCATAGTCCAAATATCCACTTTTTGGACTGATTTCCCAGCCTTTGCCCTTGAATGGCTGCTCCCTTGCGCTACACAACCGCTTGCTGCCGACGAATGGCATTGATTTGCACGAAAGTGCTGTCTGTGCAAGCCAAACGGGCTTACTTATCATTTTTTTGCAAATGGGTAAAGCATGCTCCAATTTAATCTATGTAAATAGACGGAACACCTGATCCGTCCCTTAAAATCTAAAAAATCACCTGACTATGATTTTCAAAAAATGGACCTTTACCCTACTCGCGGCAAGCTGTGTCGTATTTGGCGAAAGCCAAAACCTCAACCTGGTAGAAGGCGATATCACAAACACCCCTTCTGATAGCCGAAGTGTCAATTTTATTGACCTTAACAAAGATGGATGGGAAGATATTTTCATCTCCAATGGCTTGCAAGGTGGGCAAACAGATATGCTTTATATCAATAATGGCGATGGGACTTTCAGCTCAGTAGAAGGGCCTATCACGCAAGCCAATAATCCTTCGGATGGCGCTTCTTTTGCCGATATAAACAACGATGGCCAGCCCGATGGTATGGTGGTAAGCTGGTATGGTGCCCCAGATTTATTGTTTCTCAACAATGGCGAGGGTATACTGGAAGAAGCTCCGGAATCGGGTATCGCCGCAGGCTCTTTTGCCGAAACGGCCATCTTTTTTGATTATAATGAAGATGGATGGCTCGATCTGTATGTGACTAACAGTGGTGGCAACAAAAAGAACTTTTTGTACGAAAATGATCAGGATGGCAGCTTCACGCTGGTTACAGACCATACGCTGGTACAAGCAGCCAAATTAAGCCGTGGTGTTATGGCTGGTGATTTTGATGGCGATGGCCATCAAGATTTATTTGTCGTCAACGAAGGTAATGCGACCAATGATTATTACGTTGGCCTTGGTAACGGAGCTTTCGAAAAGCGTGAAGATGTAGTCTTGGCAGAGCTAAGCGTTAGTTCAATGACTACTTCCTGGGGAGATATCGACAATGATGGGGATCTGGATGTCTTTATTGGCAATGCCGGCTATTTTTCGCCTCGCCTCAATCAATTATACCTCAATAACGGCAACCACCAATATACTTTAGCGGACAATTCCGGCATTACGGAAAGCAACTGCACCTTCGGCTCTGCTCTTGCGGATTACGACAACGATGGTGACTTGGACTTAGCGATTGCCAATGGTTTTTGCAGTACGGGCTTGGCCAATATTTTGTACGAAAATCAAGGCGATGGCACTTTCGTAAATATATCAGATCAGCTTTCGCAAAATGGAAATACTTGTTCTTTCGGACTAGCTTGGGGCGATGTTAATAATGATGGATTTGTGGATCTGGTGATTGCCAATTGTAAAAACAACAGCTTAGATGGCCAAAATAGCAATGCCCTCTACCTCAATACTCCCAATGATAACCACTGGCTGCAAGTAAAATTGGAAGCCTTTGCTTTGAATACCAGTGCGATTGGTGCGCGCTTGCGCGCAAAAGCTATCATTGATGGCGAGGCCGTCTGGCAGATGCGAGATATTCAGGCACAATCCGGCTACGCCGGGCAGAATAGTCTGACTGTACATTTTGGTTTAGGCGATGCCACACAGGTTGATAGTCTGGAAATTTACTGGCCTTCCGGCGAAATCCAACTCCT
>JALEHC010000083.1 GCA_022763215.1 Saprospiraceae bacterium | reverse complement strand
TTGATCTAGACCATTGGAAAGATCATTTGCTTGCATCAGAGGTACAAATGAAAATCTCAGGCTTCATAAATGCAATGAAAAATATGAATCTTGAAAACTCTATTTTTATTGATAATACAGCAAGTGACCAAATTGCAAAACATTATGAGACTATACTAGATGCTAGTATTTCCATTTCAACACCAAACAAAATAGCGACTTCTTCTGCCTACCTTCAGTATACTCGGCTAAAAAGTATTGCGAATAAACGTGGGGTACAATTTATGTACGAAACAAATGTTGGTGCGGGGCTACCGGTTATATCTACCCTAAATGATTTAAAAAATAGTGGAGATAAGATATTGAAGATAGAAGGCGTATTATCTGGTTCTCTTTCTTTTATTTTCAATTCCTTTGATGGTAGTAATGCATTTAGTAGCATCGTAAAGGAAGCAAAGAAAAAAGGATTTACAGAACCAGATCCACGCGTTGATCTCAATGGGATTGACGTTAGAAGGAAACTATTGATTCTGGCAAGAGAAGCAGGAGTACCTTTAGAGGCAACGGATGTAGAGATCAAAAATATTTTACCAAAAGAATGCCAAGAGGCAGATACCGTTGAATCCTTCTTCAAGGAATTGAAAAAAGCAGACAAATACTTCGAATCTTTGGTAGATCATGCAATAAAACATAATAAGAAACTTAGAATGGTTGCAAAACTAGAAGGTGAAAAAGCCAGTATTAGTTTGCAAGAGGTTGATCAAAATCATCCGTTTTATCATTTGAGTGGTAGTGATAATATGATTGTGTTTACGACTGATCGTTACCAAGAAAGGCCACTAGTGGTAAGAGGACCTGGCGCTGGGGCTGAGGTTACAGCCGCAGGTGTTTTTGCAGAAATTATCACAATTGGAAATTATTTAGGGTAGAAATAATAAATGAATGAACGCAGGAATTAAAGTATTTGCCCCTGCTACAGTAGCTAATGTAGCGGTGGGTTATGATATATTAGGGTTTGCTTTAGAGAAACCCGGCGATGAAATTATCGCAAAATTCACAAATACACCAGGCATCACAATTACAAAAATTACTGGTGCAAAAGGTAAGTTACCTTATGAAACGGAGAAGAATACAGCTGGGTTTGCAGCTCAAAAAGTATTAGAGTTTTTAGGAGATACCAAAACGGGTATAAGCTTAGAAATTCATAAAAAAATGCCTTTTGGAAGTGGGCTTGGTTCTAGTGCTGCCAGTGCGGTAGCTGGAGCGATGGCTGTGAATGAGCTTTTGAAAAAGCCATTAACCAAAAGAGAACTCCTTCCTTTTGCTGTTTTGGGAGAGCAAATTGCTGATGGAGCATACCACGCGGATAACGTTGCCCCTTCCCTACTTGGTGGTATTATATTCATCAGAGATAATCAATCACTGGATGTTCACCGGCTCCCACTTCCTAAAGGATTATATGCAACGGTTGTACACCCAAATGTTCGAATTTTAACTAAAGACGCAAGGGATGTTTTGAGTGACCAAGTAAGCCTAAACCAAACGATTACTCAAAGTGGTAACCTTGGAGGCTTTATCGTTGGTCTCTATAATTCAGATATCGGCCTTATCGGCAGATCATTACAAGACGTCATCATTGAGCCACAACGAGCAAAGCTCATCCCCCATTTTCAGGATATAAAGACTGCGGCAATGAATGAAGGGGCATTGGGTTGTAGTATTTCTGGGGCAGGTCCATCTATTTTTGCACTGAGTCCGAATAGTCTTATTGCAGAAAATGTAAAAGAATCTATGGCTAAAATATTCACAGATGCCAAAATTGAGCACCAAATATTTATTTCACAAATAAATCAAGAGGGAGCAATTAAGCTTTAAACGAATGAAACTCTATAGTACGAATAATAAAAACAATATTGTAGAACTGAAAGAAGCAGTCATGAAGGGTTTGCCGGAAGATAATGGGTTGTATATGCCAACCCACTTCCCAAATCTTCCAACTGAATTTATCAAAAACCTAAAGCAATACTCTTTTCAAGAGATTGCTTTTTTTATTACTAGCAAATTATTTCAGTCTTATCTACCAGAGGAAAAGTTAAAAGAAATCATTTACGAAGCAGTAAACTTTCCAGCTCCGATTGTTTCGCTGGAAAAGCAGTTACATATTTTGGAATTATTCCATGGGCCTTCTCTCGCATTCAAGGATTTTGGTGCTAGGTTTATGGCCAAACTAATGGGACATTTCAACCAATCAGAAGCAAGTGATCTGACCATATTAGTAGCAACATCAGGTGATACTGGTGGTGCTGTAGCCTATGGCTTTTTGGATACTCCAGGTATAAATGTTGTCATCCTCTACCCTTCTGGGAAAGTCTCTCCTTTACAGGAAAAACAACTTACGACGCTTGGCAAAAACATTCAAGCACTTGAAGTAAATGGAACATTTGATGATTGCCAAAGCATGGTAAAATCTGCTTTTTTGGATGAAGAACTAAGAAAGGAAATCAGAATTAGCTCTGCTAATTCGATAAACATTGCTCGTCTTATTCCTCAGTCTTTTTATTATTTCGAAGCATTTAAACAACTAGATGATTCATCAAATGTTGTATTCTGTGTACCTAGTGGCAACTTTGGAAATCTCACGGCAGGTATTTTTGCTAAAGAAATGGGACTTCCAATCAAGCATTTTATTGCAGCTACCAATGCCAATGACGTCATTCCAGAGTACTTAAAAAGTGGCAAATATGAACCGAAGCCATCTGTAAGGACTATTTCAAATGCAATGGATGTTGGTAATCCATCGAATTTTGCTAGAATGGACGACTACTATTGTTCCACGGGGAACATTATAAATGAGCATTTGAAAGGATATTCTTTTGACGACAGCACAACGAAGCAAGCGATAAAAGAAGTTTTTAACAAGTATAATTACACAATTGACCCTCATGGTGCAGTGGGTTACTTAGCTGCAAAAGCACACTTACAAACCAACCCAGAGGACAATGTAATTATATTAGAAACTGCTCATTATTCAAAATTCAAAGAAACAGTGGACACTGAATTAGGTTTCAATACTGAGATTCCAGAAAGACTAAAAGTACTACAATCAAGGGATAAAAAATCCACTGCAATAGAAGCAAGCTACTCGGAGTTAAAGAATTTCCTAACTAAATAAACCAAAGTGTTCCACGTGGAACACTCATTTAACACAACAATGGATTACAACAACCCAAAATTAATCATCGAAACCACAGGGATAACACCTGGAGAAGTAAGCTGGAAAAGCCCTTCAAACATTGCGCTTATAAAGTATTGGGGTAAATATGGTAAACAGTTGCCACAAAACCCCTCCATTAGTTTCACGCTAGACAAAGCAAATACAGAAACTACCCTTAAATATTCTCCTAAGAAAGGGGTAGATCATGGAATAGAACTAAGCTTCTTTTTTGAAGAAAAGGAAAACCCAGCATTTGAAAAGAAGATAAAGTCATTTTTAGAGAGCCTAATAGATGTGTTCCCGTTCTTAAAACAACTCCAATTAGAAATACATTCAAAGAATTCATTCCCTCATTCAGCAGGCATTGCATCATCCGCCTCAGCAATGAGTGCGCTTGCATTATGCTTATGCAGCTTAGAAGATAAACTATTTGGGACACTAAAAGATGATCAAGAGTTTCGACAAAAAGCATCATTTATTGCAAGATTAGGATCGGGGAGTGCATGTAGGTCTATATATCCAGGACTAGCAGTATGGGGCGAATCAGGAGAGATAAAGGAATCTTCAAACTTATATGCGATACCATTTAACGAACAGCATGAAATATTTTCTACTTTTCATGATGATATTTTAATCGTAAGTAGGCAAGAAAAGAAAGTATCAAGTAGAGCTGGGCATGCTCTTATGCAAGAAAACATTTATGCTGAAAACAGATATCGCCAAGCTAGACAAAGACTACATACTTTATTACACGCCCTCAAAACAGGTGATCTAGAAACATTTGGCCATATTACAGAAGGGGAGGCGCTTACACTTCATGCACTCATGATGACCTCAAACCCACCTTATGTATTAATGCATCCAAATACGTTGCATATCATAAATGCAATCCACGATTACAGAGCAGAAACAAATCACCAAGTCTATTTTAGTCTTGATGCAGGGCCAAATATTCACTTATTATATCCTGATAACATTAAAAAAGAAGTTAAGTCTTTCACTTCAGAAGTACTTGCGAAGTATTGTGACAATGATATTCTGGAAGACAATGTTGGGAAAGGACCATTAGAACTCTAAAGGAATGCTCTTTGTTTTATAATAAGTTCACAAAAAGCAATTAAGCATGCGCCATTTCAAATTTGTTACTTTACTCATAATTACCTTCTTACCGGCATTACTTCATTGTCAGCGGAAGGCGGTTACAGGCAAAACTAAAAATCCAAAGTTCGAAAAAACGATCAATAAGTTAATAGACTACAGTGTTCCTGTCATAACAGTTAGTGAACTTGAAAAAAACTTTGACAAGTACACTTTATTAGATGCTCGGGAAAAAGAAGAATTTGAGGTTAGTCATATTCCAGGTGCGATTCATATTGGTTATGATGACTTTTCTATAGACAAGGTCAATAAAATAGACAAAGACAAACCAATCGTTATCTACTGTTCTGTCGGCTATAGAAGTGAAAAGGTGGGGGAGAAGCTTAAAACGGCAGGTTTTACAAACGTTCAAAATTTATTTGGTTCAATATTTGAATGGGTTAATCAGCAGAAGCCTGTTGTCGATATGCAAAAAGACACCATAAAAAAGGTACATGCATATAATTGGATATGGGGCAAATGGGTAGATGAATCAAAAACCGAAAAAGTCTACTAATTTCGCGAAAGCGAAATAGCAAATCTATTACTCTGCTATTTTTTCTTTCCGAATGAGAACTAGATAGGCGAGCAGTAAAGTAATAACTATCGTTATAGTCAAAATTATGTACCAATAGTCTATAACAGATAATCCCGATATCTTCCCCAGTGCACTAAACAAATTATGTAATCCCAAGAAACATGTTACACCTACAATAAATAGCGTCAGTATATTTTGTGTTAATGAGTTACTGTAAGTTGACCCAAGAATATTTTTATCATTTGCTACAAATAATAAAAATATAGTGATTAAGGGTAAAAGAATTCCATTCACTGCCTGGGCTAAAACGATGATTCCCACAGGCTGAAAGTCCATTAAGTGACGAAGCAAACCTGTAATTAAGCCAAACATCAAAACCAATATCCAAACCAGTTTATACTTTTTGCCCTTTACACTCCAGCTCTTTTCCTTATCTTTTTCAAACATACTTTTTGCCGTCACAGCTGCTGCTAATGGTGCAGTAATAGAGCTACTTAAACCAGCAGCGAATAGTCCAAAGCCGAGTAAAAAACTACCGAATTGCCAATTCGTTTTTTCGTTCATTACTTCTGCCAACCTAGCAAAACTAAATTCACTGTTTATATTCGTCCCAACTACCATGATTGCGATAGAAATAATTCCTCCGATAATTATTGCCGTAATTATTCCGATACGCATTTCTAATATTGATTGCCCTTTGCTAATACCTGAAGTTAGAAAAAGGTTATAAGGAACGATAGTTGTACCAATTAGTCCGATAATCAATAACTCACTTCCTTGTGGTAGAGATGGGCTTGTGGCAGCAGAGGCGAATTTAGCGAAAGCGACATCAGATTGAAAAGCAATCGATATAAATGCAATCCCCATTCCAGCAACAATAAGTCCAAGAATATTCCCGATAATTTTAAAATTGCCAACATAAAGCAAACCGCCACAGATTAAGACGATTAAAAAAATGAATGCTAACCGCAGAGAATCCGGAAGGAATAATTCAAGCCCGGCTATGGCTCCCAAAATATTACCGGCCTGATAAGCGGCACAACCAATAAAGACGGATAAAAATAGGAGGGTAGTTAAAAATGAAGATTGTTTCTGGCCATATTGCAAGCCAATAATTTGACCTAGACTTTTGCCCGAGGCAAGGGCAATTCGGGCTGCAGTTTCCTGCAAAATAATTGTTGCAAAAATAGAAAAAATCAAAGCCCAAAGTATATCTAGCTGATATGAAGCTCCTGCTTTTGAAGCAGTGGCTACCGTCCCTGGTCCAATGAATGCAGCTGAAATAATAGACCAGAAAAGCACACTTTTTAGACCAGTTGAAAAGCTGACTACTTTGGGCATTGGTGATGGTGTTTTATTCTATATTTTCCATTTCCAGCAGGCGTTCACCTTTGTAGATATTTCTAACTTTATAAGGGCGTTTAGCCTGAGACTCGAAATAGGTACGCATTTGTATTTCAATAATTATACCTACGGTAATTAACTGTATACCAGCAATGATCAGCATCATGCCGAGTATCATTAATGGCTTGCCCCAAATATCCATACCAAAGCCAAATTTGAGGACAGCCAAGTACAAGTTAATTAATACACCAACAAAAAATACAAATACGCCTGTATTTCCAAAAAGATGCATTGGCTTCTGCAAATATTTTTTGAAGAAAAGCATGAGCAATAAATCAGACACCACTTTAAAGGTACGATTAAGACCATATTTGGAAGTACCAAATTTTCGGGCATGGTGCTTCACATCTACCTGTGTAATCTTAGCACCTTCCAAATGCGCGAGCACCGGAATGAAACGATGCAACTCACCGTACAAGCCTAGCTCTTTAGCTAAATCCGCCTTGAATACTTTTAGTGCACAGCCATAGTCCTTAAGGTGTACACCAGAACTTCTTCGAATAATATAGTTAGCAATCGCACTTGGCAGCTTTCGCAAAACCATTCCATCTTTTCGGTTAGCTCGATTCCCTGCAACCATATCATACCCCTCACTTTCGGCCAGGTTTAACATGGTAGGAATATCCGAAGGGTCATTCTGCAAATCACCATCCATAGTGGCAATATATTCTCCGGTGGCATGATCGATACCAGCCATCAGTGCTAGGCTTTGCCCATAATTTTTACGAAACTCTACAACCTTCAGTCGAGGGTGTTCAATAGATTTTAAAACCTTTAATGTATTATCAGAGGAACCATCATCCACATAAACGATTTCATATTCAAAATCTTTTAATGCGTTTGTGATCTGCTCAATAAGTGGTTTGATATTTTCTTCTTCATTGTAGACTGTAACAACCACTGAAATTTTGGGCTTAAACATATTTATTTTATTTTAATATACCTACGTCGTATATTTTCCTGCCATGCCTCACATGAAATTCACCAAGCTTTTCATATACTACTTCCGGATACTTGACAGGGTCAATTATATAAACAGCATCTAGATCAAAGTTATTTAATTTTCGGGGGATAATTTCCTGACGTGTAACGGTTGTATAAAATGCATTAGTGGGTTGCATGACTGTGTAGCGATACACGTACATTTTTTTATTTGGTAAAATCTTTGCAGCTTCGATCGATGTCTGTCGACAAACATTGCCATAATCCTCACCATTCCGATCAGGAATAACAAACCAGTTAAACCCAATTCTGAAAATCAGTAAAAAGATAATTAGGCTTAATAAGCGTTTTGAGGGAAAGCGATAATAAAGGAAGGATGCAAATAATAAGCCAATGCTCCAGGTTAATGTTTTTACAATCAAAAATGAAACGTCTTGTGTACGTTCCAAAAATAAGGGTGCCAAACTAAGCACACCAATCAAGGGGCAAACAATTAAAAACAAACGATCTATAAAAATGAATTGCCATGTTCTTTCGGCCTTATGAATTTTGTGCAAATAAATATAGGACGAAAAAATCAAAGGTATCATCATTAACAAATACCGAGGATAAACCTGAGGCGAAGTCCAGTAGATCAAAACATTGGCCAGAAAAATCAAAAGATTGAAAAAGATAAAATGGTCTTTTCGCAATAAACTAAATAGGTCTTTTCGCAAAAAATAAATGATCATCAAAGACCACGGCAAAAAATGATAAACCATCTCAAAGGGGAAAGTAAAAAAATGAAGGATGGTTTCCCATATACCAAATTTAACTACCGTTCGAGAAGAAGACTCTGTAAACAAGGTTCTGAATACAACCTCCAAATCGTTGTACTGATGATATACCAAGTAATAACTCGCGATCAAAGCAACACACATCAGTCCACTTACAATGTGCTGAATTGAAAAAAGCTTTTTGAATTCTTTTTGGTAAATAAAAAATGTAATCAAGGTAATTCCTTGAAAAACAATTGAAGGTAAGCCTTTCATCAAAAAGCCAATTGCCGTGAGCAAATAGGTTGTCAAAAATAATGCCCAATAATTACGCTTTTCGTAATGGTGGAACACCATCATGAAACTGGTGAAAGTTACCCATGAAAAACAGGTATCGATTAATCCCAACATAGAATCCCAAAACAGAATCCTACCACAGGTGATTAACAAAAATGCATTGATAAATGCAGTTTCCCGATCATAATGCTTTCTAAAAAAATAATATACTGTAGCAGCATACCCCATCAAGGCAACCACCGTTGGTATCCGGGCTGTCCATTCATTAACAGCTCCAAAAAGTTGAAAAAATACCAGTAAGATCCAATTGTAAAGAGGAGGTTTATTGTAATAAAACTCTCCATTTAAAGTAGGCGTGATGTAATTGCCGGAAAGTTTCATTTCAAGTGCCACTAAAGATCTGATGCCTTCATCATCGATAAAAGTAAGAACCCCCAAGTTGATCAAAAGGGCTGGAAATAATAAAATTATGGCCGAAATATAAAACCACTTATTAGCAGGTGCGTCTTTTTTCGAAAGCAGTGTATCTCTCACAAATGTAGATTGTATATTGGAAAATATTATTGTAGTATGGTTTCTAAAGACTGACTTGGCGAATTATTACGCTCATTTTCAAAAGCAAAATTAGCTTTAATTTTATAAAAACCTAAAGGATTATGAAGCACCCTTTTGTCCTACTCTTCCTTGTATTTGTGGCTTGTGGTCCAACGCCGGAACAAACATCCACAAACACAACCCCCTCATTGCCAAAAGACAGCCTGCCAGATTCAACGGAAATAAACGTAGTCACCGAAGAAAAAGTAACACTCCCAGACTATGATACAACTCAATGGACCGAATTAATAACCAAAGATTCAAGTATCATTCTTGATTTGCGTTATGCAACCACCAATAACTTTGTTAAAGAAAAAATGTATGATTGTGGCCGCTGCTTTCTTCGCCCCGAAGTGGCGAATGCCGTTTTGAAATTTCATAGAGAACTCCAACAAAAAGGATTAGGGCTAAAGTTTTTTGATTGTTTTCGGCCCCGACCGATTCAATGGAAATTGTGGGAAAAGGTTCCAGACCCAAGGTACGTTTCTGATCCAAGGAAAGGTTCCATGCATAACCGAGGTGCTGCCATTGACTTGACGATTGTGGATCAGAACGGAATGGAGTTGAATATGGGAACAGACTTTGATTTCTTTGGCAAAAAAGCTTACCAAAATTATGAAGACTTACCAGAAGAAGTATTAGCTAACCGAAAGCTCCTTCGCGAAGGTATGCAAACGGTAGGCTTCAGCCCAATCAGAACGGAATGGTGGCACTACTCATACCAACTCAAATCGTATGAAATCTCAGATATGGTATGGGATTGCCCAGAATAGCGATGTAGCCTGCTGCATTAACGGAATTTTAACAACAAAGCCTCCATTTGTCTTGTTGACACATTTGAAATTCGCTTAATTTTTAGGAACTTGCGCGTCTATCCTTCGTGTAACATCCAACAAATACAAATCAATAGTTATTACATGGCACAAACACAATTCAAATCAGATGTAGAGGCAGTTGATGCATTGGCGAAATCATTTCAAGAACTCAGATCCGAGATCGCCAAAGTCATCGTTGGTCAGGATGAGGTTGTAAAAACCGTAATCATTTCTCTTTTTAGTAATGGCCATAGCCTTTTGGTGGGTGTACCCGGATTGGCAAAAACCCTTTTGGTGAGTACCATTTCGGAAGTGTTAGACCTTGATTTTAAGCGTATCCAGTTTACGCCTGACTTGATGCCCTCTGATATTACAGGTTCTGAAATCCTGGATGAGGATCGTCATTTCAAATTCAATCCTGGTCCACTTTTTGCCAATATTGTTTTGGCCGATGAGATCAACCGTACGCCGCCAAAAACACAAGCAGCCTTGTTGGAGGCGATGCAGGAACGCTCTGTGACCGTTAGTGCCGTACCACATAAATTGCCAAACCCATTCTTTGTATTGGCAACACAAAACCCAATCGAACAAGAAGGTACTTACCCATTGCCGGAAGCTCAGTTGGACCGATTCATGTTTAACATTCCACTGAACTACCCGAGTTATGAGGAGGAAATCCAGGTTGTAAAATCAACTACTACTATAAAAAATTATGAATTAAAGCATGTTGTTTCTGCTGAACAGATTTTATTCTTCCAGCAATTGATTCGCAAAATTCCAATTTCTGACAATGTGCTGGAATATGCTGTTTCGCTAGCTACAAAAACACGCCCGAATACAGACCGCGCAACCGCAGAAGTAAATAACTATATCTCTTGGGGAGCTGGTCCACGTGCATCTCAATATTTAGTGCTTGGCGCAAAATGCCATGCAGCCATTCTAGGAAAATACTCTCCTGACATTGAAGATGTGCAGGCTATTGCCAAATACGTATTACGCCATCGTATTGTGCGAAACTATAAGGCAGAAGCAGAAGGAGTTACAGAAGAAGCCGTTATTGAAAGCTTATTCTAGATACGAGAACAATTAATCGACAAAATATAGCTTTTTATCTGAAACGGCTTGTTCCTGTGGAACAGGCCGTTTTGGATTTACGCCAAAACAGAGTACTCCTGCATCTTGTTTTAATGAAGAGTTCTTTAATTTTAAGGTAAATAAAACGGATGATAATTCTGCTTTGCTACCTTATTGATTAATTATCAAGCAACAAAAACAATACAATGTATCATATCCGATCCATTTTTATTTTGATTATATCATCACTTGCTTTCTACTCCTGCAGTAGCGACATGCAACGAAGTCTGAAGTCAGTGCCTACCGCATTTGGTACGGTGAATGAAATTGTTGTCATCATGGATGCTGAAATGTGGGATGGTCCTGTTGGTGATACTTTACGTTATTATTACTCGGCTGCTTATCCGGTATTGCCTCAGCCAGAACCAATGTTTGATCTTCGTCATTTTACACCAGAAGATTTACAAGCAGAAGTATTGCGTAAAGAACTACGTTCTTATTTGATTGTGGGTGACTTGAGTGATTCTTACTCGAGTACAACCTCATTGATCAAAAACCATCTTGGCAATGAAAAAATTGAAAAAGCCAAAAGAGATACTTCTTATAATTCTAATGTTGGCCGAGATAAATGGGCTAGAGGTCAAATCTTGATCTATCAATTTGGCCTTTCACAAAAAGATTTGATTGAAAACCTGAAACGTAATTATCCTGCAATTAAAAAAAGGATTAATCAGGCAGACAAACCAAAGATCGATGCTTCGGTCTATCTAGATGGTGAATCTCAAAAACTAAAGCAAACTGTTAAGGAAAAACTTGGAGTAGATATCCGAATTCCTAATGATTATTTTATGGCACTTAATAATGAGGATGTGATTTGGTTGCGTAAAGAAACCAATAAAGCGAGTAGTAATATTATATTGAAAAGGATGCCGTATAAAAGTCAAACCCAATTGTCAAAAGAAAATATAAAAACAATTCGGGATAATATCGGTAGAAGGTATGTATCCTCTACCGTTGAAGATACTTACATGCGCACTAACGATGAAGACCTTCCTTTATTGACATTACAAAAGAAGGTGAATAACTACTATACACTAGAAGCTAGAGGTATTTGGGAAATTGTAAACGATTATATGGGAGGTGCTTTTATCAGTTATCTGGTTCACAACCCAAATACAAATGAACTCATTTTCCTGGATGGTTTTGTGTACGCTCCCGGCGAAGACAAAAGAGACTATATTCAAAACCTGGAACACATTTTCGATACAGTCGCTTTTTAGAATCTACTGAATTAAAGTCAGCAAAAAGAGGCAGCAAGCAAAACCAATGCTTGTTGCCTTTTTTCTTTCAGGTGGGTGGGTTACTTTTACCTTATGTTTATCAGGAAGCGAAAAAACAGATCAACACTTCCCATCGAAAAACTCCTGTTGGAATACCGTAAAACGAAAGACCAACAATGGATGGATGAATTGTACAACCGTTACATTCATCTCATCTTTACCAATTGTATGTCTTGGCTGCGAGATGAACAAAAGAGCAAAGCTGCCAGTATTGAAATTTATGAAAAACTATGCCTCACCCTAAAAACCATGGAAGTCAGTAATTTTGAAGCATGGCTTTTTTTCATCTGCAAGAATCATTGCTTAAATATTTTGCGAAGCGAAAAGCGACAACAGAAAAAAGCGAATGACTTTAAAAAATTACAAGAAGATAATTACAACGTTTACCAAGAAGAGGATAGAGTGTGGAGCACTTTCCAAGAAGAATACCCGTCGTATGAAACACATTTGGCGAAAGCCATGAACCTCATAAAAAAAGAGCAATCAATTTGCCTTGAATTATTTTACTTCGAAAAATTAACCTACAAAGAAATTGCTGCCCAACTACAAATTAGTACAACGGAAGTGAAAAGTCGCCTCCAAAATGGAAGACGCAAATTAAAATTAAAAATTATGGAACTCCAAAAAGCAGCATCAGATGAGCACGATATTCACTAAATCGGCCTGCCTAAGTCGGCAACGATTGGAGGGCTACGTTCAGGGAACGCTCGATAGACCTACAGTCCGCGAAGTGGAACACCACCTAAACGACTGCCCGCTATGCAGCCAAGCCGTGGAAGGGATGAAAATGTTGCAACCATCTACTCTTAGTATCCCTAAAAAATCTACATCAAATAAAAAATGGCTCGTTTGGCTGTTCGTCCTTTTGTTTGCAATAACCGCAATACTTTTAGGTAATTGGTATATGCAGCAAAGAGATTCGATTCAAAAAATTATTGCCGACTATAATGCCCAGACATTTGCTATCGTGCAAAGAAATTCTGAAGCAACAGCTTCTTTGAAAACACATATCCTTAATGGCAATTATGATCTGGCACAAAAAAGTCTTCAGACATTGGCACCATTGTCTAAAGATCAACCTGATATACAGGCAATTAATTGGGTAATTCAGCTTCAAACAGG
>JALEHC010000082.1 GCA_022763215.1 Saprospiraceae bacterium | reverse complement strand
CACATCAAGTCATCTGAGCATTCTGAAAAACAGCTTTGTATAATGGTGTCATTGGTGACTAGAGGCAAAAGTCGGTCGTAGAAATTTACGGCTTGAGCACAAGGCTGGCCAGAAATATTTTCTCGACAACTCAGATCAGGGCAATTGCCATTGGTGAAAGTATAGTAGGTATTAAATCCGACAGGCTGACGCAGTGTAATGCTATACACCTCATCGCCATCCGGATCAGTCATTTCTTGTAAGTTGCCAAATTCCTGAGTTGCCAGGTATACCCCTTCCGGGGAAACGTCTTGATAAGTCATATTTAGCTCGAAAGTAATATTGACCGAATCAAAGTTCATGAAGCAGAAATCATAATCACAAGAGCTGAAACAAACTTCTATGGTCGTATCCTGCTGAATATCTTCCAGAAAACGATCATTAAAGTTGTCTGGATCAGCACATGCCTGATTACTTATATCTTCTTTGCAGCTATAATCAGGACAAAGACCATTGGTAAAAGTATAGTGCGAGCTCAGGCCAGGTTCGGCGCGAATAGTAAGGGTATAAATGCCATCACCATCCGGATCGACCATTGGAAAATCGCCTGGTTCCCCAAATGCCGTACCCCCTGCCAGATAAACACCTGATTCGGCTGGAATAACCGGTGCCATGTTTAGTTCAAAGGTAATTTCGATGGAGTCGAAATTCATCAAACAAGCTTCTGGATCGCAAAAACCAAAGCAAGCCGCAATGGTGGTATCCGTAACGATATTGTCGAGTGAACGAAAGTTGTTGTTCTCTGCATCTACACATGGCTGATCGGATAAGTCCTCCGCACAGCTAAGGTCCATACAATTACCATTGGTGAAAATATACTGGCCTGAGAAGTTGCGAGGGAGTGTTTTGGTAAGTGAATAAACGCCATCTCCGTCTTCATCGAGTAGTTGATTTTGACCAGCGTTGAGTTCCCCATTTCCAAACACAAAAATACCCGCCGGATCAACTTCAATGGGGTTCGTATTTAGTTCGAATGTAATATCTACAAATGGATCAATACCCTGAGTAATGGTATGTCTTTGATTGACCGGAAGACCAATAACAGTTTGTGGTTCGCCACCAATCCAATTGATGCGTACACTATCAATTTCTTCATAAGTACCAAGTCCAAAATGTGCAATCGTACTGTTATGAGAAGCATGACTACTACCACCTCTAACTTCACGGATGAGGACTTTGTCATCAACAAAAACTCGAATTTGGGAGCCAATCGCATCGCGATTACAATCGACACCAACCAATTGGATTTGCATCCAGTTGTTTTCATTATCCAGATTGTTGCGGTATAATTGAACGTGTTCTTCCTCCGTTAATCCTTCTGTAATTACACTTACAAATACGTCAACATCACCATCTTGGTCGTAATCAGCATAAGCCAGACCACGACAGATATTTATATTGTCAAAGCCTTCCTCGGTTGATACATCCTCAAAAGTGCCATCTTCATTATTGTGGTACAGTTTATTGGGTGATATTTCTGAGGTGGCAATAAAGTTAGCAGCTGGAATATAGCCATTAGAGACAAAAAGGTCTTCATAGAGATTATTGTCATAATCGATAAAGGCTGTTCCCCAGCTAGTTGAGCGAAAAGGTACTTCAACCCACTCATCTTCGACACCTGCTTCTGTGGTAAAATCGATAAAAGTACCGCCATCGTTTCGCAGCAGTACATTTCGGCCGAGGTTAGAAATATACATATCCAAATCCTGATCGAGATCATAATCACCGATGGCAATTCCCATGCCGTATAAGCCAATGTTAGATTGGTTTTGCGGACCGATATCTTCAAATTCATTGGTGCCTTCCAGGTTTTCGAAGAAAGGATTCGGAATAACCCACTGACCAAAATCATTGGCTACATAGATGTCGGTATCGTCGTCTTCATCCATGTTCGTGGTGGCAACTGCAAGGGCGCAGCCCTCATCATCAAGGTTAAGCTCTGCTGCCATTTCAGTGAAAGTACCATCACCATTATTATGGTAAAAGAAATTGGCAAAACAATCATGTGCAAAACCGACCACTTGGCCACCAGAATTTATGGTGTTAGGTTCATCGATATAATTTATTACATAAAGATCAAGAAAAGAATCGTTGTCAATATCAACGAAAACGGCGCCCATGCTTCGAGCCATTTCGGTAATACCGATTTCGGTAGCCATTTCGGTAAAAGTGCCATCGCCATTGTTCATGAAGAATAAGCTGGGCGAGAATACATTGTTTTGACTTAGCTGAATCCAAGTACAAACAAATATTTCGCGAAAGCCGTCATTGTTGATGTCTCCGGTGACAACGGCTGAGGTGAAGTATTCAGCTGTTATCGCCAGTCCTGCTTGGAAGGTTACATCCGTGAAGGTGCCGTCGCCATTGTTTTGGAAAAGGTGGTCTGATTGACGCCCGCCTGTAATGTACAGGTCTTCATCGCCGTCTCCATCATAATCAAAGAAAGCTCCGCCACCACCAAAGTTGGCAAAATCATCACTTTCTACATCGATTCCGACTGATTGGGAAATTTCTTCAAACGTCTGGGCTGTGCCTACAGACCATAGGCAGAAACAGGCCAGGAAGGCCAGAGTAAGTTGTTTTTTCATTGCGCTAAAATTACATGAGACTATAAAATCCAACCGAAATTACGCAATCTCCTTCATACAAGGAAATTTCCTGTTGAAATGGATGTCGCTATTTTACAATCTCTTATGCTTTAGGTACAATGTTTATTTTTCGCGTAAGCGAATTAGTCCTTCCTGAGCAACGGTAGCCACCAATGTCCCATCTTGTTTGAAAATACTCCCGAGTGCCAAACCTCTGGCATTAGAAGCAGTAGGACTATTCATGGCATATAATAACCATTCATTCATTCTAAACGACCTATGAAACCACATGGCATGATCGAGACTGGCAGCCATAACTTTGCCCGTATTATAGGTCAAGCCATGTGGAAGCATAGCCGTAGAAAGCAAATTAAAATCGGATGCATAAGCCAATGAACAGCAGTGGATGCCAAAGTCATCTGGTAGTGGATCAACCGCTCGCATCCAGACATATTTGATCGGTTTTTTCTTTTCTGGTTGAAACGGGTTGACCGGATCAACCATTCTGATTTCGATTGGCCATTCTGGTTTTAGGAAGCGGTGAAATTTCTCAGGAGCTACTTTTAACAAGGATTTTCGCAAATCAGCCATGCTTGGCAAGGCTTCTGGCCCAGGAACATCTGGCATATCAGATTGGTGGTCAATACCACCCTCTATCTTTTGGAAAGAAGCTGATAAATTAAAAATCGCTTTCCCATGCTGAATGGCTACCACGCGTCGGGTAGCAAAGCTACGCCCATCGCGTATCCGATCTACATCATATAGAATGGGAGCGGTCATATCTCCCGGAAGGATGAAATAACCGTGCAGAGAGTGCGGAAAACGTTCCTGATCTACGGTGCGGATAGCGGCATTGAGCGCCTGACCGAGTACCTGCCCACCAAAGACATTGGGGCTGCCGATATCGCGACTATCTCCTCTGAAAAGGTTGTGCTCAATGCGTTCGAGCTTAAGCACATCCAATAATTTTTTATCTTGATTTACTCCTGATTCGCCTTCCATTCTTCAAGCGTTTGCTGATACAATTCTTCGAGATTATCCTCTGTCAAATACTCACTGCTGTATTGTGCAATGACCGGACTGATCGTAGATTCATTTAGGTCAGCCGGTTGCGATACGATCGCCAAATATACAGCTTCCGGTTCTTCAATCGGAATTCTTAATAGATAATTCGTGTAAGTTTCACCACCATATTCAAAAGCCCGTTTTTCAAGAATCTTAATTTGCTCATAATCTCCAAAGTAATTATCAAGATCATAGTCAATCAATGCTTTAACAATACTGGGCTGGTCAAGCAAATCGGTGGGGATCGCATAATCAGTTCCGGCACTTGCCAAGTTTTGTAAAAGCTGAAACCAATAATATGGTTTAGCTTTGACCGTATCCCAGATTGTCGGATCAACCGCCTGACCGTTTTTGAGCAAGGCATCAATGACGGTTGCCAAAAGCATAGGGTCCTGAATACCTTGAAGCTCTTTGAAATAATCCTGGATAGCAGCCTGCGTGTTCATATTGCCAAGAAGAATATTGAGCGCATCAAAATGCCAGTACTCCTCTACTTCTTTTATGGTGTCGATTGGTTCTAAAAATGGGTAGGTCTGTAGCATTCGATTGGCATCTTGTAAAAAGACATCGGTATGCTTTTCAAGCATTTGCGTAAGCAGACTATCCGAAGGGACAGAATTGAAAAGTAAATTATAATAGTTATAGCGCAGTGCTCTATTATTGATTAGCTTCATGAATTCAGGCAGGTGTTGCCGAACGAAAGCAGTGCTATCATAGAACGTTTCAAACATATCTTCATAGACAAAACCATCAAACTCTTCTTTCCGAAAATCAACAGCTCTTTCAATAAATGCACTTACACTTTCTTTCGTTTTCATGTCGGCCATACTTTCCAAGATTCGAGCTTTAACTTGAGGGCTCTTTTGCCTTTGGTATTCCTTTTTTAGGAAAGGTATGCTCTTTTCATCATGCACATACTCAAATTCACGATAAAACAAGCTCAATACTTCCGCCAAACTATCCTTGACCGGGTAAGCTTCAATGGCTGCATATATATAAGGTAAGTCGGACTTTGCAAATTCATATTTGTCTATAGCGACACGAGCCATTTTGTAGGTCAGGCTGTCGCCAGATTGAAGGTCGGCAAGTAGCTGTTCTGCCTTGGGGGCAATAAGTTCGTCACTCGATCGGTACTCAAAGGGCCTAAACGAATCAAAATAGGAAAGTGCTTTGTCCTTCATCGAGCTATTAGGTACATATACAAATAACTCCCACAACTCAATTCCATTGAAAAACAATAAGTCATAATTCCAAGTTGTGGTTTTTTCTTCCTGTGAAGCCGAAAACCAAGCGTGTCGACCTTGAAAAATAGTATCTGTAAAGTACTTAACCGTTTGATCTGCTTTGATATCACTTGAAATGGCTTCAAATAGTGCGCTGGTATCGGGTACTTCGTAGTAAGGGGTATAGTTATATTTCGTAACCCCATAAATAATACCTGAAAGTGTATCCTGAGAGAGATATTTTGTTTCGGCAATTTGAGGATAATCATTCGAAGTAATTTCCGGCACAATTTTATCTGGTGTTTGTGGAAACGCGATCTCAAAACTACTTTCTTCTATTTTTAGCTTCTTGATTTCAGAAAACTGATATGGCAGAAAACTAAATGACTCGGTAAAATTGGCCCAACCCTCAGCTAATGCTGCATCCATTGGGGATTGAGCCATGAGCAAATAAATCCGACTGTCACGTATAAATATTTTGATCATTACTTCTTTGCCCTCCACTACAAACGTAGTACTCAAAGCAGAACAGTTTCGAAAAGGTGTTTTCTCTATTTCTGTGATCGGAGCCCCCCATCTGTTAATGAGTTGGTTCAATACTTCTTCAATTACTTTATCTTCGTTAAGTACTGTTCGGTTGTTCGGAAAGTTATTGTACCGGATAAAGTAGTTGATCTGAGTTTCGGGATCCTGAGCAAAATACAAATGTAGGTAATAGGTGCTGGTTGCTCCTTCTTCGTATTCGACGGTCGAAACATATCTTTTATAATTTGGTTGAACAGGAAAAGCTAACTCAAAAGCGCCTGCCTTGTTACGAAACAATGTCTGGTTGGTTTCAGGAACTGGATCAAACTGAATGGATTCAAAGAAACGATTAGTTTTTTCGATTCCGGCCGAATCACTTTCATTATAATTCATAAACATATGAATCTTGCCTTGTCGAAGAAATACTTCAAAAACACTATTATTCGCAGAGGTATCCAAAACGTGGATTCCCTTAAATCCTGACCTTTCAATTGAGGTCTGAATGCCTTTTGATGCATTCTCGCCACCAAAATCAGATTCAATCAATGCTTTTTTCAATTGTTCTTCTGTTCCGGAAGACGTCCCTTCTGGTATCGGAAAACTGACATAGGCAAAAGCCTGCATTGTAGTGAAGTCAAAGGCTAGTTTGAAGGCATTGTCGCCCAACATCTTTTCAATTTTAAGCGGAATGAATTTTGAAGGGACTTCAAATCGAGAACCCAGATTCTCATTTTGGTAGGTATACCATTCAAGTGGTGCCTTTTTATATTCATAGTTCGCTGCTTTTCCCGTGAAAACGGGAGTAACCCTGCGGACCTGATAGCCACGCTTTCGCAAAAGCTGGACTAAACCTTCCTCGCCGGGCAAGTGTGCTGCGCCCACCGCACAAAAAGTAGATTGTTGTTGTGCCAGTTTTTCAAAACTATCGGCCATTTTATAATTTCGACCATTGAGTAGTTCATAAGCATATTCAGAATCGATTCCTGAATTATTCATAGCTTTCATGATCTCCTTTAGGTCTCCCTTTCGGTAAATACTAATCCATTCTTCAAACTGTTTGGCAATTTCTCCTTTTGAAGGTTCTTCAGAAGAAAATTGATTAAAAAAACTTCGGGTGACGTTTCGATAGTCTTTTATCTTTTCAAGTCCAAATATCTGCTTGCCACTTTCCATGGCTAATTTGTGCAGGTACAAATCGAGGAAAATGAAATTTTTGTCGGTTCCTTCCGGTTCTTCAATTTCATTGAGCAGCATTTCAATGAACATGGGGTTTTTTACATCCAAGGAGTCGATGGGGCTGCCTGTTTTAGCGCGCACGGCTTCGTCTACTTTAGCGTAAGCTACCGGATCGAGCATTTCCCGTAGTACGTTGGAGGTGTCGCCCATTGTCATTAGATCAAATGTAAATTGTATCAGAGAATCGGTATGAATTTCCATTGCAAATGCCTTGCATTGCTCAAAATAAATCGGAAGCGAGTCTGGAAATTCGAACACCCGTTTGTCGCGCAGGTGCATGGTACCGAATAAATAGGATGGCTCAGAGAGCTGTGGGCCAGTGACTTCCCAGAGCAGCTCATAATCTTTTTTTTCATCTGGTGTTTGCGCAAAAGCGCCCCACCCAAGCAATAAGAGTAGCAACGTCCAGCGCAATTGTAATGGGTTCATCTAAGCAATAGTTGTTAGTTATGAAATGGATTTGTCCTCCCCATTTTTGCTTTCGCAAAATGAGAAGGAAAGCATACTTAAATCGTAATTGTTAAATTGGATTAGTTGTTTGCTTATCGCAAATAGCAAGTGATAATCTGACTAATAAAGTATGGTCAGATGGAGACTAAATGTAATAAAAAAACAGATTTTAGAACCAAAAGATTCCCAGAATTATGGATTTAACCTTGAATGACTTGATTGAGTGTTTTGAACATGGCACCATCTTTCGAAATCAAGGCTCCTTGCTGCATCAACTCGAATAACTCCTGGCCTCTTTCTTTTTGATATTCTTTTTCACCTTTAAATACCTTTAGCTGAGCACCACTTTGCTGCATCTGTTGTAGCATCACCTCAGGCGATTCGTTTTTGGATAAGTCGATATCTGACTCTCCTTCAATTAGAAAACCGAGCATAAACATCTTGTCTTCTTTGCAATAATAAGCACGCAGGTTATTGGGCTGGCGATGTTCGAGGTAAGTGACATTGGCGAGGATTTTATCAAACACGATATCCGAAAAAATATCAATCAGTTGCTCTGCTTTTTCCGGGTTTTCGGCCTTGAGTTTCACCCAGTCATCCGCGGTTACGGTATTAGATGCAAGAAACTGAATAAATTCTTGTTCAAGTTCTTTAAGCTCTTCTTTATCTAATCTTCTGTATTTCATGCGTATTTGAATTTTGTTGAATGCTGCTTCGTGCGAAGGTAATTGATCGGGTAGCAAAGAAAACGGCTTTACGGCATTTTTTTTGTAAAATTGCAATTCTTAGAACAAGTCAGCAGTACAGAGGTTGAATGCTGTTAATAAACTTTCAATTGTTCTTTACTGGGCTGAATAAGCGTTCATTCAATCGTTTCATAAACACTTAACACAACCAACTATGGAATTTGTCATTCCCAGTTTTGCTAGCCCTGAAGTGTGGCTAAGTCTTTTGACATTAACTTTCCTGGAAATTGTTTTGGGTATTGATAATATCATTTTTATATCAATAGCTTCCAATAAACTGAACGAGGAGGAACGTCCCAAGGCTACCAATATTGGTCTGATATTGGCAATGGTACTCCGTATTGTACTTTTATTTGGTGTATCCATTTTGGTAGCAATGGAAGAACCTTGGATTGAGTTTCATTACGACTGGATTGAAGGCGGTTTTTCAGGCCAAGCTATCATTCTGATTTTGGGTGGACTATTTTTGTTGTATAAAAGTACAACCGAGATTCACCACAAACTTGAAGGAGATAGCCACGGAGAAGAAGGTGGAAAAAACAAAGCAGCAGCTACGCTGAGCAGTGTGATTGTTCAGATTACACTTATTAATATTGTATTTTCTTTTGATTCTATTCTTACTGCGGTGGGTATGACCAATGGGGTAGAAGGTGCTCTATTGATTATGATCATTGCCGTAGTTGCTTCTGT
>JALEHC010000506.1 GCA_022763215.1 Saprospiraceae bacterium | reverse complement strand
TGTAAGAATCAAAAACAAATAAGTCTTAAACTCATCACTACGCCACACTTTTTTAAATCGCCCGTTGATACCATAATACAATACGGTGTAGTTGGTCCCCGCCAAAAACATAAAAAATACAATGGTATATTGTATCAAAGGACTACTGAAATAGGCAATACTGGCGTTTTTGGTAGAAAAACCACCCGTAGCCATGGTCGTAAGCGCATGATTAATGGCATCAAAAAAGGTCATACCTTCTAACCACAACAACAACATAAGAAGTATGGTCAAAGAAAAGTAGATAAACCAAAGCCACTTTGCTGTTTCTTTAATCTGAGGATGGATTTTATCAGATGTAGGTCCAGGAGCTTCTGCGACAAATAACTCAACGCCCCCAATGCCCAAAAGCGGAAAAAGGGCTACCGTCAATACTATAATTCCCATACCACCGACCCACTGTGTTAGGCTTCGCCAGAAGAGAATGCCCTCCGAGACCGATTCGATATCATTGAGTACAGAAGCACCCGTCGTTGTTAAACCAGAAACACTTTCAAAAAAAGCATTGGTAAACGTAGAAAAAACCCCACTAAACAAATAGGGGAGCGTACTAAAAAGCGACATTCCAGTCCAGGCCAAGACGACGATCATATAGCCTTCCCGTTTGCCAATTTTTTCTTTTTTCTTACGATTTACCCACCACATGAGTGTTCCAATCGACATCGTCACCGCAGCTGCATTGGTAATTGCCCACACGTCACCGCTTTTAAAAGCAATGGAAAAAGGTACTGCCGTCAGCATCAATCCGCCCAAAAACATAAACAGCACCCCCAATATCTTAATGATGGAACCAATACACATTACTTAAATATTTCTTCTACCTTTTTAATAGCTTCCGGCTGTGCAAATACAATGATCTTATCATTGAGTTGTAAAGTAAAATCTTCCTCTGGTATAAAAGTATCTTCACCTCTTACAACACCTGCAATGACAGCCTTTTCAGGCAAATGCAATTCACCCAGGGTATGCTTAATCAGTCGGTTTTCTTTATAAATCTTAAACTCAATCACCTCCGCATCCACACCATGCAAACTCGCAATTGCAGTAACTCGTCCTTTTCGTACAAAACGGAAAATGTTGTTGGCTGCAATCAGCTTTTTATTGATCAATGTATCAATACCAATATTCTGGCTGATATGGGTATAACCTGCATTATCGACAGAAGCAATCGTTTTGTATACGCCTGCTTCTTCTGCAATAAGACTCGTCAAGATATTGATTTCTGCATTTGGCGTAAGCGCAATAAACGCATCCATTTTATCGAGGCCTTCTTCTCTGAGTACATCAATATTTCCAGGATTTGCCCGGACCACCAATGCCCGATTAAGTACCTCTATAAATTCTTTAGCCCGATTCTTGTCATTGACGACTACTGTGATAGAGTAAGTTTCTTCAAGTAATTCAGCCGTCCGCAGAGCCAATTGAGTACCGCCGATAATCATGATACATTTGATCATTTTCATCTGCTTACCCACAAAATTAACCGCCCGATCAATGTACTCACTTTGTACGGCCAGATAAAGGTGGTCTCCTTTCGTCAGTATGGTTTCTTCCTTAGGAATGATCGTTTTATCGCCTCGTAGAATGGCTATACCCTTTACATTAAAGTTGACAGAGAGTTGCTCGATATGGCGTACACTTTTTCCCGCAAGGGGAGAGGAGGTGTCAAGAGTGAATCCAACTACGGCCATTTTGCCATCCCCAAACTCAAAGACATCCGTGAAAGAGCTTTGCTGAAGCAGACGCTTGATTTCTTGTGCCGCCAAATGCTGAGGCGAAATCAAAATATCAACGCCCAATTCTTCAAACTCACTTTTCCGACTTTCGTCTAAATATTCAGGATTATCAACCCTTGCGATGGTCTTTTTGGCCCCCAACTGCTTCGCTAGAATAGCCATAAGAATATTGGCACTTTCCGAAGTAGTTACGGCAATAAACAACTTCGTCTTGTCCACATTAGCTTCTTCAAGTATGCTAAAGGAAGTCGCATCGCCTTTTACCGTCATGACATCCAGATGCGTAGCAGCATGCTCCAACACCTCAGCGTTTTTGTCAATGATAGTAATGTCTTGATTTTCAGTAGCCAGTAGCTCAGCAAGGTGAAAGCCCACCGCTCCGGCTCCTGCTATGGTAATTTTCATAAGTACTTTTTACTTCAACCGGCTGCGAAGATATTACGCTTTTATCTTAAAACCTGTGACGATCGAATAAATATTGATCTTCACACGAAAAAAGTCGACAACTATTGATAAGAAGCGACAAAATTGGCTTTGCTTCCGGCAAAATGACCTTTTTTGCTTTACTTTATTCAAAGGCGCGTTTAAACACTTCAATTATGCAAAAAGTTTTTTGGTTCTTTATCCCTGTTTGCTTGTTTTCTGTTTTGCATGCGCAAAATCCGACAGTAGGGCTCATTCAGTCTACTTCCCAAGTGCAAGATGGCTATACTTTGTTTTCGCCTTCTAGCGGAAATGTTACTTACCTAATCGATAATTGTGGTCGCGAAATTCATTCCTGGCAAAGTGATTATCGGCCTGCTCAATCAGCTTATTTACTAAACAATGGTGACTTGCTTCGCACTGCCAAAATTCCTTCTGGTTTTACAGGTGGTGGAAGTGGTGGCCGAGTAGAAAGAATTAGTTGGGATGGAGAACTGGTTTGGGCGTATAACTTTTCTACAGATTCAACACACCAACACCACGATATTGAACCACTGCCTAATGGCAATTTTTTGGTCATTTTGTGGGATAAAAAAAGCTTACAACAAGTCAGTCAAGCTGGTAGAATTCTTCCTCAAACAGAAATTTGGTCTGAAAAAATTCAGGAAATACATCCTATAGGTACCGATTCTATACAGGTCGTATGGGAGTGGAATCTTTGGGATCATCTTATTCAAGATCAATTCCCTGATGCTTCTAATTATGGCGATGTATTCGAACATCCTGAATTGATGGACATCAATTTTGGGATAGGCGAACCAAACAGCATTACAGATGAAAAAGACTGGGTTCATTTTAACTCAGTAGACTATGACCAGGAACTCGATTGGATTGTACTCAGTAGCCGGCACCTTAATGAAATCTGGATCATCGATCACAGTACAACTACAGCGGAGGCGGCTAGCCATAGCGGAGGCAACAGTGGGAGAGGAGGTGATATACTCTGGCGTTGGGGCAACCCGAGAGTGTATGACCGAGGAGCAATGAATAATCAGCGTTTTTTTGGTCAACATGATGCTCGTTTCATTCCTGCCAGCTTCACCGAAGAACGCCAAATAATGGTTTTTAATAACGGCATTGGTCGACCAGGCGGAAATAACTCAAGCGTAGACATTCTTCAATTGCCATTGAATGACAATAATCAAATAGATATTCCTTCCTCAACGCCACATTTTCCATCTGATTTGGATTGGACTTTTCAGCCAGCCGCTCTATTTGCGCCACGTATTTCCGGGGCACAACCATTGGCTAATGGTAATATTTTAATTTGTGAAGGAACCAACGGTCGATTTATTGAAATTGATTCTCAGGGTGTTATTGTTTGGGAATATATCAATCCACTTTCTTTGGGTAATCCGGTTCCGCAAGGAACTGATATTTTTAGTAATGACGTTTTCAGAGCAACCCGTTTATTGCCAGATGCTCCGGCTTTCGCCGAAAAAGATCTAACGCCAGGTGCTCCCCTTGAGTTAAATCCACTTCCGAATGACTGTGAAATGATTAGCAAAACGATAGAAAGGCCTACATTAGAGGTTATATTATTGAATTCGGTTTTTAATCAGTCACTACAGCTTTCGCAAAATGAAAATCGACTACGATACGATATCCGGGATATCAACGGCCGGTTGATTTTCCGAAAGGAAAACAGACAAGAACGATTAGAAATTAACACAACAAACTGGATGTCAGGAATGTATTTCATCCAGGTATATGGATTAGATGAACAAAACTTTATTTTATTCAAAGCGATTAAACCATGATTAGACATTTACTAACTTTTATTTTTTGTGCCTTTTTGATGACGGCCTTTAGCCAAAACACGGTAGGTCTCTTATCGCATGACCCAACCAAGACTTTTGATGGCTATACGCTTATTTATCCGCATAACCAGCCAAATGTTTACCTGATTGATAACTGCGGAAGGGTAGTGCATACTTGGGAAGATGAAGAATCTTTCCGACCAGGAAACATGGCCTACCTAATGCCTGACGGACGTTTGGTAAAAACCAAAAGACCAGCTTCCATTGCCGGTAATCCAATCTGGGCAGGCGGAGGAGGTGCCACGGTGGAAATCCGCTCCTGGGAAAATGAACTACTTTGGTCATTTACGCTCAATAATGAGCAGGAAAGATTGCACCACGATATAGCAGTCACGCCAGCAGGAACGATCCTGATGATCGTCTGGGAGCTAAAAACCGAAGCAGAAGCAATTCAGGCAGGTCGCAATCCTGCGCTTTTAGCGCAAGCGGAACTATGGCCTGATTATATACTGGAAGTGGAGCCAGTAGGAACAGATGATTTTGAAGTCGTTTGGGAATGGCATGTCTGGGATCATTTGGTGCAGGATTTTGATGAAACGAAGGATAATTATGGCGTCGTTTCCGATAATCCGGGTAAAGTAGACATTAACTGGGATACTTCAGACGGACATCCAGATTGGATGCATACCAATGCCATTGACTATGATCCGATCAATGATATGGTCATGTTGAGTGTGCCGACTTTCCATGAGCTTTGGATTATTGACCACTCGACGACCACAGAGCAAGCGGCCGGCAGTAGTGGTGGTTTTGGTGGGAGAGGAGGTGACCTCCTTTATCGCTGGGGTAATCCTGCCGCTTATAAAGCAGGTACAGAAGCTGATCAAAAACTATTTTATCAGCACGATACCCATTGGATAGATGACTATCTTGATCCATCCCATCCACAATTTCGTAAACTTGGAATTTTTAACAATAGAGTAGGTGCCGATTTTTCAACGGTCAACATCTTAGACCCGGAATTTGACATGTACGAGCATGCGTTTCCTTTTGCAAATGGTGTTTTCGGACCAGCAGATTTTGATTGGACAGCAACCCACCCGACACCAACAGAAATGTACTCAACCGGTTTGTCAAGTCTACAGATTTTGCCGAATGGAAATACGCTGATTTGTACAGGCCGATTTGGTTATATTTTCGAATTAACGCCTGATAATGAGATAGTTTGGGAATATAAAACTCCGCTGATTAGTGGTCAGCCAGCCACGCAAGGCGATACATTAAGTATCAATAACAACTTGACATTCAGAGCAACAAAAATACCAGCTGATTATGAAGCCTTTGAAGGCCGTGACTTAGAGCCTAAAGGATACATTGAAAATAATCCGGATACGACTTTCTGTGGACTGTTGTCGTCAGTTATTGAATTGCCGATGCAAGATTTGAAGATATTTCCAAATCCAGCAAAAGATATGGTAGTCGTTGAATGGGAGGGAGGCTACAGAATTGTGTTAGAAGTATATGATATGCTCGGCATAAGAGTTAGACAAATAAAAACATCTGGTGGCCGTCATTATCTGAATACAAAGAACCTGGATACCGGCATGTATTTTGTAAAAATAAATGGCGGAGAAATGAAGAAGCTAATTATACAGAAATAAGTATAAACGGAAGGAATAGGCTTAAAAAGGTCTGTTCCTTTCATTTTTGCACACTCTATTTAACATAATATAAATTATAGGGCTTAAATATATAAAAATCCAGCAAAACGATGAATTCTACCAAAAACCGCCCAGAAGACGCCAAACACCGAAAGTTATCATTTAGTGGCCTGTGAGCGCCTATATTTGTATACGTAATCATCAAGCAATTGATAACACAGACAAACGAAAACAAGAAATAAATTACATAGGGTTTTAGGTGTTAATTAATCGTGCTGCTGATTCTTTAGCAGCACCTTTTTAAGAAAATAATGGGTGAATTTTAAATAAATAGGTTTTACAAGTGGTTAAGTTTAGGTTATTTGAGAAAGCCGGGAAATCCCGGCTTTTTTATTTCAATATTTTAAAACAATTTATTTAAAATAATTTCAATTGATTGTCTTTAAAGTTTTCATGCAATGCTACATTCATTGAATTTAGTTCTTTAGAAAAGTACTTTCTGTTTACCAATTCATATTGTTGACGAATGATTTCAGATAGGCGCCCCTCTCCTCTCATTCGCTTTCCAAAACGCTTTTCTCCCAAATTTCCACCTCTCAATGACTTAATTTGATTCATTACTTTTTCCTTTCG
>JALEHC010000505.1 GCA_022763215.1 Saprospiraceae bacterium | reverse complement strand
GGAAAAACAATATGCATGACCGCGAAGTCGTATTTCACCTTTTTTACCGCAAAAATCCTTTTGATGGTCATTATGCCGTAGCCGCAGGATTAGCATTAGTGATTGATTATCTGAAAAATCTGCGCTTTTCGGTACAGGATATTCAATACCTCGGAAGCCTAAAAGGTGCTGACAATAAAGCCTTATTTGACGAAAGTTTTCTCAATTACCTGCAACGTATGGAGTTTAGTTGTGATATTGATGCGGTAGAAGAAGGCCAGATAGTCGGAGCACATCAACCCTTAGTGCGCGTCAAGGGCCCTTGGCTACAAGCACAACTTATCGAGACCGCATTGCTTAATCTTATAAATTTTTCGACACTTATCGCTACCAAGGCGGCCCGAATTACGCAGGCCGCCGAAGGTGATACCGTGCTCGAATTTGGCATGCGTCGTGCCCAAGGTATTGATGGCAGCATTACGGCTACCCGTTCAGCTTATATCGGTGGCTGTCATGGCACGTCCAATGTAATGGCAGGGCGTTTGTACGGCATTCCGATCAAAGGCACACATGCTCATTCGTGGGTAATGGGATTTGACTCTGAAATCGAGGCATTCAAATCTTATGCAGAAGCTTTGCCTAATAATTGTATTTTTCTGGTTGACACCTACGATACTATTCAAGGCGTGAAAAATGCGATCAAACTGGGAGCACAATTGCGTTCGACCGGTCATGAAATGATCGGTATTCGACTAGACAGCGGGGATTTAGCGGCTTTAAGCCAAAAAACCAGGAAGCTGCTCAATGCTACCGGATTTAAAAAGGCCGTCATTGTAGCAAGCAATGACCTGGACGAATACAAAGTACGTGAACTCAAGGCGCAGGGCGCTCAGATTGATGTATGGGGTATTGGTACCCGTTTGGCGACAGCCTATGACCAAGCAGCACTTGGTGGTGTTTACAAATTGTCAGCTATAAAAGATCGAAGAGGTAGCTGGCAATACAAGATCAAATTATCCGAAGAAATGATCAAAATCTCCAACCCAGGTATTTTACAAACCCGACGTTTTTATGATGAAGAGAACATTCCAGTTGGTGATATGATTGTTAATATGGCAGAAGGTACCCAAAAGGCCAGCCTGATAGATCAAAACACCAACAAAGTTATTAATTTTGAAGGCAAAGCTAGCGAACTGCTACTGAAACCAGTTTTCCGACAAGGAAAACAAGTATACGAAAGCCCTGCCATTGCTGACATCAGAGCATTTAGTCTCGACCGGCAACGGGCTTTTTCAAATATCGATTGGGATCATTACCCTTCGGGCTTGCAAGAAGAATTGTTTGCCACCAAAAAATCCCTAATCGAACAAAACAGAACTGAATAAATGCCTTATACTTACGAATATCCAAGACCTGCACTTACAGTCGATTGTGTCATCTTTGGCATGGATGCCAGCAGTGATCTGAAAGTGCTACTGATACAGCGTGCACATGAGCCCTTCAAAGATCAGTGGGCATTGCCTGGTGGTTTTGTAGATATGAAAGAAGATCTGGAAGCGGCAGCACTAAGAGAACTGGAAGAAGAAACTGGTGTTAAAGATGTATTTATTGAGCAATTGTACACCTTTGGCGCTCCTGGACGCGACCCTCGTGGAAGAGTGGTTAGCGTAGCTTATTATGCGCTAGTCAACCTGGATGAGCACCCGGTACAGGCAGCTTCTGATGCCAGAAATGTCAATTGGTTTAGTCAGGAAAACATGCCTAAATTAGCATTTGATCATCAACTTATTTTTCAGACTGCATTGGAAAGACTGCGAGGTAAGGTCCGCTATCAACCTATTGGCTTTGAGTTGCTACCAGAACAATTTACACTATCTCAGCTTCAAAAATTATATGAAACTATTCTTGGAGTACAAGAATTAAATAAAAGGAATTTTCGTACCAGAATCCTAAAAATGGGCGTTCTCAAAGAAGTGGGTATTCAAACGGGTGTGGCACACCGCCCCGCCAAATTGTACTGCTTTGACAAAGCCAAATACGAACAATTACTTAAAGAAAAACATAACGACCTACTCAAACGTGGGTTAGACTTCGAAATATGAGCCTTTTTACCATGAACGATCGTCGCATATTTTATTGCCTACTCGGCCTGCTTTTCTTCTTTTGTGCTTGTGCTTCTGACCCAAAGGAAAACACCTCATCAGAACAACCACTAGAAGAAAACATCCAACTCCCTCCTCCCGAAGAAGATTTTGAAGAATCAGATTACAAATGGGGTTACATGGATACGAATGGCAAATTGGTAATCGATAATCAATTTGATGATTGCCGGAGTTTTTCGGAGGGTATGGCTGTTGTTCGCAAAAAAGGGAAATGGGGTTTTATTGATAAAGCCGGAAATATTGCTATTCCGATCCAATACAAAGGAGCCTGGGATTTTTCAGAGGGTTTGGCTCGTATCGAAAACTTTGACTATCAAACAGGTTTTATCAATAAATATGGCGAACTGGTTATCAAAGATACCTTGGAAGCTGCCTGGAATTTTGAAAATGATCGCGCTCGCTTCCGCGAAAATGGTCTGATGGGCTATCTGGCAACAGATGGCAGCGTGGCCATTGCTCCACAATTTCAATCTGCTTCCAATTTTGAAGATGGTTTTGCGAAAGCAAAACAACAAGGCAAATGGGGCTTAATCGACCAAGATGGTACCTGGATCATTGAGCCGGCTTACGCCAAAATCGGAATTCCACACAATGGTCTGATCAGAGTTCGTCAGGAAGCAAATTATGGTTTTATAGACTTGAAAGGTAGTATTGCCATTCCGCTGGAGTTTGAAAATGCTCAGGATTTTGAGGAGGGCTTTGCTGTTGTCAAGCAAGATGGTTCGTATGGCCTGATCAATACTAAAGGTGAATTTGTAGTTCCGCCCACTTACCAGGCGATGTGGTACGCTGGTGAAAACCGTTGGGGGGTCAACCAAGATAGTAAATATGGTTTCATCGATCCTACCGGAGCTGTTATTCTTACGCCTCAAATGGATCAGTTGTATAGTTTTTCGGAAGGTCTTGCCGGATACAAACTGGGACGCCTATGGGGTGTGGTCGATACTGCCGGGAATATGGTCACAGACCCGCAATATGGCCTCATCTGGAATTTCAAGAATGGACTGGCCAGAGCTGCCGTTTATCGAGGAATGGCCATGATTGATAAAAGTGGCGAGGTGGTTATTTCTCCAAAATACCTCGATATGCGAGACTTTTCGGAAGGCTTGGCTCGTGTACAAGTTTATGAATAGCATTAAATCGACAAAAAATAAAATAGCATGGTGAGTATTATCATGGGGTCTGATTCTGATTTGCCGGTAATGCGGCAAGCAGCAGATATTCTGAAGACATTTGAAATCCCTTTTGAAATAACAATTGTATCCGCACATCGAACACCCGACCGGATGTTTGATTTTGCGAAAGCAGCACATCAGCGTGGTATTCAGGTGATCATTGCAGGTGCTGGCGGAGCAGCTCATTTGCCAGGCATGGTCGCTTCGCTTACGCCGCTTCCAGTAATCGGTGTGCCCATAAAATCTTCAAATTCGATTGACGGATGGGACTCTATTTTGTCCATTTTACAAATGCCAAATGGCGTTCCGGTTGCTACGGTTGCCTTAAATGCTGCTAAAAACGCAGGTTTACTTGCTACGAAAATCATTGGCAGTCATGACAAAAGTATCCAGCAAAAAATGTTGACTTACAAGGAAGAGCTAAAGGAATCGGTCGCTCAAAAATACAAGCGATTGGAAGAAATTGGCTACGAAGATTATAAAAAAGAATAGAGGTAGGGGCAGCCAAACAGCTGCCCTTATTTATTTTTAGTCGATGTACAATTCGAATTCGACCCGACGATTTTTTCTACGTCCTGCACTTCTACTATTGCTCGCAATAGGCTGGCTTTCGCCAAATCCGTCCGAAACCATCCGATCAATACTTATCCCTTGCGCAGCCAGATAGTCGAAACATGCTTTAGCACGCTCTTTAGACAATTGCAAATTGCGGTCTTCATCCCCTGTATTATCTGTGTGACCAGAAATTCGTAATTGATAACCTTTGTATTTTTTCATAATACCTACAATTTCATTAAGAATACTGTAGGATTCAGCCTTTAGAGTAGCTTTACCTGTTTCAAACTGCACGGCCTGAGCGGCAAAATCTAGGCGTTCTTGCTCCTCTTTTTCGATTTCCGGACAACCTTTATTCGAGGCAGTACCTGCTACATTGGGGCAACGGTCTTCTCCGTCATCAATGCCATCGCCATCTGTATCTGGGCAACCATCAAACTCTCCTGCCGCATTTGGGCAGCGATCTTCATTATCTGGAATTCCATCCACATCAGCATCGGGGCAACCTTCCGCAGAAGCGGCACCCGCTTGATTTGGGCATTTATCTTCACGGTCGATAATACCGTCCTTATCGCTATCCGGGCAACCACCAGTCATGGCATCGCCGGCTTCATTTGGGCACTTATCTTCACTATCTTTAATGCCGTCACCATCAGCATCGGGGCATCCCATCAACGCCTTCACACCAGCAGTAGTAGGGCAATCATCTTCACCATCATTAACACCATCGCCATCCTGATCAGGGCAGCCATTTTGGTCACCAGCAACCTCCGGGCATGGATCGACATTATCTGTTACGCCATCGCCATCTGTATCTGGGCAACCACGAAGTGCTTTTTTTCCCGGAAGGGTGGGACACTTATCGCGACTGTCTCTGATACCATCCAAGTCAGTATCCGGGCAGCCGTTTGTCATCTCGGTACCAGCCTCATTGGGGCACTCATCTTTTGAGTCAGGAATACCGTCTTTGTCCATGTCTTGGGTAGTCAATTTGTATAGTAAGCCGAGTCCCAGATGAATATTACTCCGATTTTCAACAAGAGCCACGCGATATTCTCCTTGTAGATTAATCATCGCATTGCTACCTAGCTCAAAATTAAGCCCGAGTCCAAGCGGAACATTGGTGTTATTTTCCTCAAAATCTTCATTTACCCAACCTACGCCCCCCATAAGGTAAGGGGTAATCCAGCTAGAATCGCGTTCGTATTTTAGCTGAAGAATTCCATCGACGCTAAAAAACGTCTTGTTATTAATATCATCGACGACATCAGCTACGCCAAGTTTGACCGGTACGGACAAGCTTAGCCAATTATTGAAAGAGCGCAAGTATTGCAGCTCCAAACCATTTGTGATATCGAGTGAATCGATGCCATTAGCATATCCATAATCTATAAAAAGGACCTTGGCACCTACGGCATTATAGCCTTTTTTCTGGGCGGTGAGTGTTGAACTTGCAGCAAAAACAAGTACGCATACCAAAACGAAAACGATAGAAATCTTCTTCATTTAAAGTTGATTTTTTGTGTAGTTACGTATAAAACAGTATAGTGATTGTGTTTTTTATTTAGTACATCCTTTGCAAGCAAGAGGTGCCCAAATAAAAGATTCATGGAGTAGGTTCAGTAAGGAAGTTGTCTCTAAACAGAAGGATAATGTTAAAAATATTGATTTTCAGTTTATTTTAAATAATAACCGCCCATTTTTTTGCACATCTGGGATGTATTTAAAAATACCTTATCTGTCAATAGTCAAAGTTAGAGTTGTAATTTTGATAGACAATCCCTACTTTTATAATAATGAATTGTAAAAACACCAAAAGAAAAAATATTACCCGCCCGGCAGTATACTTACAAAATTTTATTCTATTTTAGTTTTTATCGAGCCGTTTATCAACTACAGCATCTACCATTTTGGCGACCTTCCGTAAATTTTACGAAAGTAGCGCAAAACTCAAAAGAGAATAAATACAAAAGCTTCCCTTACAAACTAATGCTCCGTAACATCAATAAAAACCGCTTAGCCCTGCTAAGCCTGATTTGCTTATTCACCAAACACCTCATAAATAATGCAACTTAAATCACTAATTGCCATTTTTGCACTAGCCTTGTTGGTGGGAGCCTGCTCAAAAGAAGAATTGGGTAGCCCACAAACACCTCAAATCGATCCTGTTTCAAAAACAGATCTCAACGAATTTATCCTTGATTATCTGAAGAAAAATGGTCCATTCCGCTGGTCTGCCGCCAGTGACCAACAACTCTGGAGTGCAGTCGTACAAAGCGACTCGTTGGTAGCCATCGGTTATAGCCTGCCAGATCAGCAAGACTTATCAGAGACCATGCACTTGGTTGATATCCAACAGGAAGAATGGGTCGCTGTCAAAAATCAAATCATCGATTTCATCGTTTCTGAAACTAATCGCCTTAATGGCACCAATGTAAAGGCTGAAGACCTGATGCCTTTTGGCGAAGAAGCACGCTTACCATTTATCACCATTAAAGTACACAATCAATCTATCCTATCAGCCTTACGGCAAATGCAGGAGGTACGCTACGTGGACGCCATTGGGTATACCATGGAGGAAGTTAGAGACCGTGACTCAGCTGGCTGCGATGTGAACCCTGATTTTAATATTCCTTCGGCAGACTATACAACTGTAAGTCCAAATGCCAAAGTGCCGTGGAACTTTTACAATGCCAATATCCCGAATGCGTGGAATGTATCCACAGGTGATGGAATTACCATAGCCTTAATTGATACAGGTACCTCTCCTGGCCAAAGTAAACTTGGAAGTGATTTTGCTTCTGGTTATTCGACTGGTCGATTTATTGACCGTCAAGGTACTTATGATCCATGTACTTGGTGTTGGTGGAATGGCCCAGATGGCCCTAACGACCAATGTGGCCATGGTACACAAATGTCTGGCCTTTTGGCTGCCCCACGCGGATATGGCGGAAGTAGTGTAGGGGTAGCTTATGACGCTAATTTATTGGCTATCAGAGGAACAGCAGATGTACTAATTTTAGGTTCTGCGGAAAGCAATGGTGTCTCGGATGCGATTGAATTGGCAGGAAGTCGGAGTGATGTGCGTGTTTTGAGTATGTCCATTGGTTCAATTTTCTGGTTTAACAATATTGCGGATGCCATTTATTATACTTATGACAACGGCAAAATGTTAGTTAGTGCAGCAGGTACTTCAACTTGGTTTACAAGTTGGGTAGGTGTTATTTTCCCAGCCACTATGAGCCAAACGGTAGCTGTAACTGGTGTCAGAGAAACATGGCCAATGCAGAAATGTAGTTCATGCCATTCTGGTGGAGCAGTTGATTTTGTTGCGGTAATGCAACGTGCTAATGATGACAGCAGAACGTCACTAACGCTTGCTATGAGTGGCAATACACCTGCCAGAGTTGGTGGTTCATCATGCGCTACAGCAATGACAGCAGGTATTGCGGCTCTGATCTGGGCAACGAATCCAAACCAAAGCCGTAACACGGTACTACAAAGAATGAAAAATGCATCTGATTTCTACCCAAGTAGAGACGGGCAGTTTGGTTGGGGCCGTATCAATGCAGATGCAGCCGTAAAATAATTCCTCCAAACGATCATAGAAAGAAGAAAGCCGATCAGGAATCTGACCGGCTTTCTGTATATATGACTCAAGATAAATTTTTAGCTAAATAAATTATCGTAAGAACTATCTGAAGAATTCGTGCGCTTCTCAGGTTCCGCACGGTTTTCATTCAGGTCGAGAGTATCTGTATTCATTTCAGCTCCTCCCATTAGCATTAGGGTACTTTGTTTTTCCCACTTTTCTAACATCTTCAAACCTTCTTCTTCGAAAATACCATTCTGCAAATCAACACTATCCATAAAATTGGCAGACATTTCCATGAAACGCTCCATTTCACCAACCTTATTGGCTACGTCATCATTGATAGCTTCCATAGCCGCATCAAACATAGCACGCTTGTCCGGATCGCCTGAAATAACACTCATAGCGGATTTCATGGCGCCATGAGATGCCCTGATCGCCTTACGTTCTTGTTCTTTTAGTTTTACCTGATCTTTGGTATCTTCTAATAAGATTTCAGAATTTTGATGCATTTTATTCAGGATGCGATACATCACTTCCATCTTATTATGAAGTGCCTGATACTTTTGATTACTTTCTTTCAAACGAGCAGCTTTACGAGTTGCTAATAGCATTTGTTGCTCCTTGCCTTTATCCCGTGCGGCACTCGCCAATTTCATATTGTTTTCAATGTCGGAATTATTTTGCTCCATGATCCCCATGAGCTTACGCATTTGCCCGCGAAGGGCACCAATTTGCTTACGCATTTTGACGAGGTTATCTTCCAAGTCTTCGACGTAGTTTTTCAAAATTCCGATAGGGTCTATCGTTACAAACATGCTGGTAATATTCCGCATAACACTCTTGTACATATACCACACGAGATTACGCATTTTAGGATCTAGTACCATATACACGATGGCTCCCAGTACTAATAGCATACCCGCTAGGTAAAGTGTATTTTGCGCAAGCGCAATAAGCGTAGGAAGGCCGATATACAGGAGGTAACCACCACCTGCAATTGCCGCCAACATAAAGATCAATCCGGTAATACCTTCCGGACGTTTCCAAAATGATTTAGGCTTTAAATCTGCATTATTAAACTGATCTGACATAACAGATATTTTTTATGTTTGAATCTTGAGAATTATAAAATGGTTTTGACGGCCATTTTATTGAGCTTACTAATAAATACTATAAAAACGTCTCAATGTTTTCAACATCTTTGTTGATCTCATTGAGTATGCTTTGCAGTGCATATTCAAAATTTTCGCGAGTTTGTTCAATTTTCTCACGTGCCCCCTGAATATGCTCATCTGCATGATCAATGGTATTCTGAGATTTCGCGATTTGCTCTTCCAATTGGCGAATTTTTTCTTTGTACTCCTCTACTTTTTTCTTTAGTTTTTCAACCTCTTGCACTTTTGAATCTACACGTTGTTGTAGTTGTTTTTGCAGAGCTGCATCAAACTGTTTCTTTTCGTTTGCCAGTATCTTTTTGTAATGGTCTGCGGTTTTGAGGAGTTTGTCCTTCGTAAGTCCCATAGTTGAAGCCGTAGCAAAAGCAGACTTGAAGGAAGTTCCTTCATCCATTCCCATTCCACTTAGCGCGCCCAATGATTGTTTGAATTCAATATAATCAAAACCAGGCAGATTGTTTTTTTCCAGTGCTTTGGTCAAAAACTCAATACTCTTATCGTCCAAACCATGATGGCTGCCGAAAAGTGACTTTAGATCTTTATGCATAACGTGTTTAAATTATTAAAGCTTGTAGCTAAAAGCAATCAATCGACTATTGATTGACATACGTCTTTTTATAAAAGTGAATTTACCGATCACACCTAACAAATAAAAGAAAAAGTGCTTATTCGATCATATTTAATCGATATTTCTGGATGGAATTTCGATTGGCACTATTCCACCACAATTCGCAACTGACTTTTTCCATTGCCTTTTTTCAAAACTTGTATTTGTGTGGCAATCCGTTCTTTCAAAGCCTTTACGTGCGAAATCACGCCAATCGTCTTGCCACTCGACTGCAAATTTTCGAGTGTACTAATGGCCATATCCAGACTATTCTCATCCAAGGTACCAAAGCCTTCATCAATAAACAGCGACTGAATCCGGGCTTTCCGACCTGCCAAATCAGATAAGCCCAGCGCTAATGCCAAACTCACCAAAAAGCTTTCACCTCCCGAAAGGGTATTCATCGACCTGCGATTATTAGCCTGAAAAGTATCAATGATTTCCAATTCCAAATCTTCTGCACCTTTCTTTTCAATAATATACCGACCATTGAGTGCTTGCAAATGCCGATTAGCCATCATACATAAACGCTTGAGCGTTAGCCCTTGTGCAAATACTCGGAATTTCTTTCCGTCTGCCGAACCAATAATATCACTCAAGTTGGCCCACCGTCTAAATTCCTTTTTTTGCAGTTCAATCTGATCCAACAATTGGCTTGCTTCTGCTTTTCGTTTTTCCTGCTCTCGCAAACGCTCCTGTAAGCCGCCAATTTGTTGTTGAATTTGCTGAAAAGCAAGCTCCACTTCCTCCAATTGTTGCTGCAAATCTTCCAATTGATGCTGGGCGTCCACTTCCTCCAACGCTTTCAATTCTGTTTCCAATTCAGTTGCTTTTCGATCCAATTGGACCGCCTCTTGTTGGAGTGCCTCTTGTTTTTGCAAAAGGCCTGCAATTTCGTCTTTGGGTAAAATGGCATTTTGAATGCTATCTATATTATCAAAACTAGTCGTTTCCAGCACTTGTTGCACTTCTTTTTCCAAATTGCTCATGGTTTCAAAGACGTTCTCTTGTGCAGTTTGTTTTTCCTTTTGAAGCGCTTGTTTTGCACTCAATTGTTGCTGTAGCTCACTCTGTTGTCGTTTTTGTTGTTCGAGTTTTTCGCGAATATTTTCGAGAGTCTGGCTCTGTTTATCTCGTTCCGTTTTCAGGTCTTTTTCGCCAAATAATTCCCGACGTTCTTTACTAAGCAGTTCGAGTTGGTCTTGCGTTGTTTTTTGCTCAGTCGACTGCTTTTGTAGCTGCTCTTTGAGTGTTTGCGATTGTTCTTTCTGTTGAGCAAGTTGCTGATCGATCAGTGCCAATTCCTTTTCTGCCTGATCTTTCTTTTTTGCCTTTGCGGCAAATTCATCAAAAGCTTTTTCCAATTTTTTGAAAGTCTCGCTAGCTGTATTTACTTCAAAAGTTTCCTCATAAGGGGCCAGCAATTCATTCAGTACCTTCACTTGTAGATCAAAGGCTTTTTTTGCCTTTTCTATCTGTGCTGATGCACTTCGATGTTTTTCGCTAGCCACTTTGAGGTCCGTTTGTACCTCTTGAAAATCCTTTTCTACCTGATTCAACGCTTTTTCAGCAAGCTGAATCTCTTCGTGAAGGACTTCAAGTCGGCGAAGCCGTTCTTTTCGTTCCATCAACTGCTCCTCAGATTGATTCAGTTGCTGTTCCAGTAAATTGCTCTTAAAACTATCATTTTGTTCTCCGCCAAACGCGGGCAGCAGGCCCGCTATTTTCTGCTCATAATCCAGAATTTTTTGAAACTTTTGCTCCACCGCACCACTTTTCTCTCGCAGTTCATCTCCACGCATTCGATTTTGTTCCAGCTCAATTTGGGCTAGTTGATGCAGCAATTTTTTTTGTTCCCCATAATAAAAATCGTGTTGCTTCTGAGCTGCTTCTAACTCGAGCTTAGCTTCATCAACAAAAGGCCGGAAGCCTTTCTCCCGAAAGGGATGTTGCTTTGAAAAACAAAGCGGGCACTCCTCCCCTTCTTCAAGTTTTGCTCGGTCTTTATCATAACTCGCAATAGACAATTGCTGCTCGTAAGTTTGTTGTTTGAACGCTAGTCGATTTTTCATCTGATCCACCAGATCGAGTGAATTCATCAGTTTTTTGGAAAGAGCAGCTTCTTCATTTTGCAAATTCCGCATCAATTCTTCCTGTTCAGAAAGTTCTGCTAATGATTCCTGGTAGGACGCTACCAATTGGACCAATTCTTTCAAATCTGCTTTTCGGGTACTGAGCTGCTCAATGTCCTGTCTTAATTGCGAAAGGAGTCTGGTTCGTTCCTGGGCATAAGGTTCTGGCAACAAATTTTTAAAGGCCTCTTCTTTTTTTTGCAGGTCTTTTGCAGATTGTTGTTGCTGTTGTTCAGCGGTTTGTGCTTTACGATTAAGTTTTGCCAGTTCTTTTTCGAGCTTACTCAACTGTTTTTCGGCTTCTTTTTGGTCTCTGAGATGGCCTCTGAGTTGCGCCCGTTTTTCCTCAATTTTGGGCAAATCGCTGCTTAGTTGTTCGTAAAGTGTATGTTCGTTCAGCCATTTTTCGAGCGTTGAAAATTGCTGTTGCTGTTCTTCTTTTTGTTTGAGTAATTGGCCTTCCTTGTCCTTTACTTTTTGCAGTTGTATTTGTAGCTCATTGAAGCGTTTCTGATGTTGTTGCAAGTACTCACTTTGGTGGGTAATTTGCGTATCGAGTTGTCCGACTTTTTCGAACACTGGCTCCATCTCCTGACTTTCTGTTTTGGCTTTCGCCAAATCCAACGCATGCGCTTCCAAATCTCTAGTCAGTATATTTGCTTGCTCCTCAAGGGAGGCCAATTGTGTGGTCAGACTGAGCAATTCGTTTTGCAGCGTTTCTTTTTGCTCAATCGTAGATTTCCACTGAACCAACAAGCCTTGGAAAGGAACAGCTTCCTGATGTTGTTTAATCCGCTCTGCCTCCGGCTCAAAAGCAACTAGTCGCTGTTCATTTTTTTTGAGTGCGTCTTGTATATTGGCATACTGTTGTTGTAGTTTATTTTTTTGTTCTATCTCTTGTATTTGCTTTCGCAAAATTTGTTGACGGGGCTTAAGAGCTTCTGCCTCCTTTTGCTGTTCGGCTAGCTCTTGTTGCCAAGTTTCTAATACTTCTTTTTCCTCTATGTTTACTCTTTTGAGATCGGCTTGCAGTTGTTCCAATTTATCTTCTTCCAATCGATATCTTTCAAAAGCGGCTTTGGACAAGGCCGAATAAATATTGGTACCAGTTATCTGCTCTAGCAAGTCGCTTCGCTCCCGCTCGCCAGCTTTCAAGAACGCAGCAAAATCACCTTGAGATAGCAACACAGAACGACAAAAGCGATCAAAATCAAGACCACTAACTTCCTCCACCAATTGATCAACTTCTCTTATTTTTTCGGCAATGATTTCAAAGGCTTTTTTTTCTTCATTCCATTTGGCTAATTGCCGATCAGGTCCCAAAATATTACCGTCTGGCTTTTTCCGGGCTCGCCAAATCGTCCATTTGGCTCGATAAGTACCTTTGGTTGTTTCAAACTCTACTTCTGCCAAGCTTTCGGTCATCCCGTATGACATGACTTCTTTTACATCTTTATTGCGGTGTATCCGACCGTATAATGCAAGGGTAATCGCATCGAGAATTGTGGTTTTCCCAGCTCCTGTATCGCCGGTAATAGCAAACAGACCAGACGCGGCTAAGGGATCGGCTTGAAAGTCAATATCCGCATCTTCGTATAATGCATTTAGGTTTTGTATGCGTAAGGTTTTAATTTTCATATCAAACGGAGTCCTTTTCTGTCATCCAGCTTTGTAATTCTTTAAAAGTTTGTTCCAACGCTTCCATATTTTCCGGAAGGGTACCATAAGCGGCACACTTTTTCTGAAACACTTCCATGGCGTCCAGGTCTTCTAGTTCTGGTTCTTCGACTTGGTTTTGCAGTGCTTGATGTTTTCTTTTATCCCTTATTTTTAATAGTTCGATATTCATATCCTGAACGAACTCCTGCAACTCAAGATCAAGCCTAGGGTGAATGGTATCAGTTTCCACCACCACTTCTACCCAAGGAGTCAATTCGCGCTCATCGCGCTCGACAAATTCTCGAATTTTTTGTTTTACGCTTGGCAAGTCTCCTTCTATAGTTTTGAGACGGCGGAAGGTAGGAATTGGCAATTCTTCCAATTTTTCCAGCTTAGCCCCTTTAAAATGGAGGAATGTAACAGATTTATCATCTTTGGTTTCGCTAAAGCTCAGTGGAATAATCGAACCACAATATCGGACATGAGCTTGCCCGCCAATCTGTTGAGGTCGATGGATGTGGCCGAGGGCCACATAATCAAAAATTTCAGGAAACTGACTAGCCTTAATATTTTCCTTATTACCGATGTAAATATTATCCTGTTTATCGGAGGCTTCTGCCCCTGTAGCATACAAATGGCCAGTTGTCAATTTGGGTATGTCATATTTGCCGAAAGGCTGAACCAGATCACCCATTTGCTGGTAGTGCTGGTAGATACCTTGTTTTACCCGATCTACCCGATCGGCTCCTCCTTCTCCAGCCAAACTGTAATGCAGGTCGCGGTCGCGCAAAAAGGGAACAGCTGCTACGACGGCTTCCAATTCTCCCTGACTGTTTTTAAGCTCCAGAATCTGATCCTCGGGTTGCGCTGTAGCAGACCCAAGAATATGTACATTCATGACTTTTAGCAATTCTGCTGGTGCGTTGAGCATAGCCGGAGAATCGTGGTTTCCCCCAATAATGATAATATGACGACAAGGCGAAGTGATGAGCTGTGTCAGAAACTGGTAATACATACGACGAGCATAATTGGGCGGATTCCCGATATCAAAAATATCGCCTGCCACAATTAATGCATCTACTTGCTGATCTGTGATACAATGTAACAACCAGTCCAAGGCACGCTGATGCTCTTCAGTACGATCAAAGTGAAGAAATTTTTGCCCCAGGTGCCAGTCAGAAGTATGGAGGATTTTCATAGAATTGACTTGGTTTCAATAGAGCCAATTTAGGCAATTTTTGCCAATCCTCTTTGAGAACAGAAAGGTTTTACCTTCTTAGTTAGAGCTTTGTACAAATTCCCAGGCTCGTTGCTCAGACCAAGTATGAGCATGTCCTTTCAGGCCAAAGCCAACATGACCTCCATAGCGAGGTGTTTCCAAGAATAAATGCGGATGCGCTTCACAAAGTGCTTCAGGCGAGCAAGCCGGAGTCAGGATAGGATCATTTTGGGCATTGACCAAAAGGACAGGACGATTGACGCCCCCCATAAAGTTTTTGGCGGAAGCCTGCTCATAAAAGTCCTCTGGACTGTCATAACCATTGATAGGCGCAGAAAAATGTTCATCAAAATCACGCCATTCTTTGATATCATCAAACTTAGCCAAATCAATTTTATCGGGAAACTGCGCTGCTTTTAATGAAATTTTGGCTTTTAGGTTTCGCATAAATTTATTGCGATAAAGCCAATTGGAGGGCTTTTCCAAAATTTTTATCGAATCAGCAAGGTCACAAGGAGTCGAGTAGGCGATGCCATGCGAAATGATATCGGGAAGCTCTTTTCCGTGTACCCCCATATATTTGAGCGTAATGCTACCGCCCATACTAAAACCGACCAGAACGATTTGCTCGTAGCTTTTGGTTTGGAGTACATGATCTATGACTTCCCCTATGTCATCAATATCGCCATGATTGTAAAGTCGAAGGGCCCGATTCATTTCTCCACTACACGAGCGGCAATTCCAGGCAAGTACATCCCAGTTGCGTTGAAAAAACAAATTGGCCATCCCCTTCACATATTGACGATCGGAGCTACCTTCCAGCCCATGAGAGAGGACAACCAGCCTTGATGCACCTGCATCTAGCCAGTCTAAGTCCAAAAAATCACCGTCATTCAGTTCAATACGCTCCCGTTCATAAGGAATCGGAATATCCCGAAACATAGCCGGTAGAATGGTTTGTAAATGTCCGCTTCGCAAATAAACCGGCGGTTTGGGATATGAAGATTGCTGAATGATTGGCATTTTATGTTATCTTTTCAACTCGTGGAATTCATACGAAGCCCGCTCTGGAGAAAGCGAAGCAACTTTAGCTCCTTCCGCGATAATATAATACTCGAAATCTTTTTTGCTGTCTTTGTCTGCATCTACGGTTGCGCCCCAGATTCCATCTTCCTGCATCCCATCGGCATTACCACCATCATCTCGCATTTCTACCCGTTTAAAATTACCATCATTGCCAAATCGGTACATCAACCAAGCTTTTTCTGCTCCTTCAAATTGCGCATTTACGCCGATAAAGTCTTTGTAATCAGTAGCTTCTTGTGACACAATAATAGGAGCCTCAGATCGAACGAGGGGGTGGTTTAGCAAATATTGTGTTCGTGGCCCCATCAGTTCTTCCAAACCAATGATGCTTGATTTATCCGCCTTAGCCGTTTCATTCAAATTTTGGTAAAAGGCTTCTGTTTCATAAAGCTTATTGGAATCTGCTTCTACGTATGGAGCAATCAATTCTTGAATTTCTTTACCCCGCTTCAGATAGGTAGAATCTGCAAAAAAGTCATTCACTATCGTTTTGATATGAGCGACATACATTTTTCGGTATAAATCCTGAGCCAGCAAATTAGTAATCAACGGCCTATTCGGATTTTTGGTTTTGTAATGCATGAATGGGCTCATTCGTTGCATGTCTGTATTGGAAAGCGGAGACCCCAATCCATCATATCTAAAGCCACCAAAAGATAAATTCATATCCCAGACAATCGGGTGAAACATTCCCTCTTCATCTCGGTAGAGATAATAATTGTGGCAAAATTTACCATTATAGCTATCCAAATTAACCAGTACATTGTTGAAAGCCAACATCCAAAGCGTCTGATCTATATCCAATACACTTTCAATATCCTCTACTTTTTTATTTAAGATAGCCGTTAAAGTTACCAGATCCGTCCAACCGGTATCTGATTTAATTTCATAGTATCCTTGGTAACAAAGTGTATCTTCGCCAAGGTACATCAAGGAAGACTTATCCCCTTTCGGGCAAAAAGCAGGCATATCAGCATGCCAGTTGGGGTCGCATTTGAAGAAAACGCCATCATTGTCATCAAAGCTTTCCTTGAGAAACATCTTATCCACAGACTCCGTATTATTATACAAGCCGAGATATTCGTCATTGACATAGACTTTAGCAAAGTTAGCTCGAGGTGCAAACATATAGCGATTGGCAATTTCGTAAGCTAGTACCTCTCTCAGGAAACTAGGATCGCGAAAAACATTCGACAATTTGAGCGTACCATAGCCCCCAGGCAGTTCTTGATCATCCTTGATATGATCAAACTTGATATTGAAAGGAAGCTTGGAATAGCCGCTTTTTCTTACACTATAATAAGAGCTATTTCCCTTGTAGCGTACACCTACCTCTTCGTAGGTTTTGCCATTAACGACCGCTTTCCCGACGAGGCGTTCGTCATTTCCCTGTTGTTTGAGAGAATCCAGGACTTCTTCCCAGTTTTCTTCTTCCAGGTAAATTTTTACTTCCAGGATATTATCTAATTGATAAATATCTTCGACCTTTTCCTGAGCGGTAAGCAATGAAAATGAAAGGCCGATGAAAAAAAGCGTAGCAGACCAGTACCTGCTCATAATCTTGTGGTTTTTTGTTTTTAAATGCAGTGTAAATTGCTGAATATTTTCAAAAAGAAAAGCGAGCAATTTACAGATCACAGGATAATTATAGGAAGGATGTGATCGTGCATTTCCTTAAATCAGAGCCTGACTTTTTAGCCAGGCTCTAATTTAGGATTTTTCTTACTGATTCAACGCTTTAAGGCTAGATGTATGCTGCTCATACATGTAATTAGAAGGACTAAATCCAACAGCTTTAACGTTTTCAGCGACTATGTAGTAGTTAATAACGTCTTTTCCGGCTGTTGGTTCGATTACCACTCCATAAGTATAATCTCCGGCTTCGCCGTCCTTGTGTGCGCCATCATCTTTCATGGCAGTTGATTGGTATTGATCTT
>JALEHC010000504.1 GCA_022763215.1 Saprospiraceae bacterium | reverse complement strand
CCGGTAGAAGTAGTCTCCGTCAAGGTAATTTCGATTGTCTCATCATCAAAACCTGCATCTGGATTAATATCAATAGAAATATTTTGTGTTCCATCAGCTGTAAAAGTCAATGAAGTTGTATTCAAAGTATAGTCTGTCATATCAGCTGTTCCTCCTGTTACCGCTACTGATAAATCAACTTGAGAACCTCCATAATTGGAAAGCGTAACTGGAATAGTTGAATTGAATGTAGCATCTGTTTCCGTTTCTGAACTTGTTGCACTGTCGAAGCCTACTGAAGGAGAAGTAACTGGTGTAAAAGTTCCAAAAGGCACTGCAGCACCGATTTGACTAGCAGAGAATCCATCTAAAACATTATTCCCGCCGAATGTCCAATCGCTTGAACTATATGTATCACTAGGTCCCGAGGTATTATTCCTGATCACCCAGCTATCTTCATAAACGTTTGCTCCATTTACATCAAATAAATCAACTACAGTACTTGTCCCACTTAGAACTATTCTCCAACTATCATTTCCGTTGCCAGAAATCCCACCATTATCATCAATTATATTTGAAAAATCTCCATTACTACCAAACGCTGATATAAACGATGAATTATCCCCACTACCTATGATATAGAAAAATTCATCTGTAAATGTTCCTAAGCCTGATAAATCAATTGTAAAATCAAAATTAGAATCGTTTGCTGCCCTTTGCAAATCATAATCGTTAAGATTCACTGTTCCAATAGCATAAAATTCGATAGCTCTTGGCTCTGCTCCGCTCAAAGTGCCATCTAAAATTCCCGTAATTATTATTTGCCCATTTAGATATGAAGAGCTACATACTACTAATAAAAAAAGTAAAATTCTTTTCATGCCTTAATTTTTTAATTGAACGAGTGTGATAAATGAATAGCCCATACGCCATGCCGATCGGCTGTATCCTGTTAAGCAAATAGGGTATTAACAGACTTAGATAATGGATATGGCTAGACGAATAACTTAAATAAACTCAATTCAGGGCATGCCTAATAATTAGCATAATTAAGCTTATATTAATTATACTTTACATTCAATTAACCTAGAAAGCACCTTGTTACACCCTTTCTTTTTATCAAGCGCAACTACCGTTTTATCACCTGAAAAGTGTCTTTGCTCCTTGTTGTTTTGACTACAACATAGTAAACACCTTGTGGTAAGAGAGCCATATTGACCCCATTCTCCATCATTTCGACTTCAACTTGCTGTCCCAATACATCAACCACCTGAATCTCTGTCACCGAAGCATCTGTATGGATGTATAAGTGGTTCGTCACCGGATTTGGCCATAATCGGGTAGTTTGCTCACTTCCCACCTCGACAGACACAACTCGGTGATACTCATATTCGCCATCAAAGTCAACTTGCTTTAAACGGTAATAATTAGTGCCAGGAGCTGGGTTGCTATCCATCCATTCGTAAGACTGTCGTTTTTCAGTTGTGCCAGCACCTGCGACTTGTCCGATTGCTTCGAAAGCATTTGCCGTACGGCGCTCCACGACCATATAGTCATTATTTGTTTCGCTGGCTGTTTGCCAAGTTAGTTTTACTTGCTTATTGACTAATTGTGCATTGAAAGAGCGTAATTCGATTGGAAAAATCAGGTTAGAGCAATTTCCGGGAGACAAAGTCAAACGACTGCTACTCGTATTCCAACTTCCAGCATTTGTAACCGCACCTGAATTATATCTGCCGTTATCCACATTGCCAAGGTCAACCGCTTCCAAGCCATCAATATCGCCTGTTCCACCAAAAAGAACAGCAAAGCAAATATCGTCAGCAATTACGGTCCCTGAAGGGTTTTGCCTTGTCACGTAAATTTCTTCTCCGCTCGTACTCAAAGCTGGCGTATTACCCGACAAACTACCACAAGTAGCACTGCTACCACTTAGCAGCACGGTACTACCACTTCCCAAAACAAAACCCGGAGAAGTCCATGAAACGATATTCTCCCCTGAATTAAATACTTCGCTACCAGAATTCCATTCATTATCTGTTAAGTAATAAACCGTGTTGGCTGGAATATCTGTTTGGGCACGTAACAAAATCTCATCCGGATTATCTGAGTTGAATCCAATTACCTCCACACATACTTTTTCCTCACATACGGAAGAACCTACCGTACCACTTGTGCTTGGTCCACAACTTCCTCCTGTAATATTTACAGACCAGTTGGCTCCTTCATAAGCCGCAAATTGAATAGTTCCGGAATTAACGCTAGCCGGATCATCGCCAAAATTGTTTTCTGGAAATCCATCTACTAATATAGTCGTCACCGCGTTAGCATCTTGCCCGAAATAGTCTAAACTGACCTCTACAAAATCGTTATCAGGACCGGCTGTGATGGTTGTACAATTTATTACCTCTGTTCCAAATCCAGTCACTCCACATCCTGAACCACCAGTTCCTGACACTTGTACATTATCAAACTGATGGTATTCACCTCCAGCATTATTGTCTACTTCAACATAGATCACTAAGTTGCTTCCACTTAGTCCGCTTACGCTAAATGTCTGGGCATTAAAATCATTAATAGCTTCACCAAATGATATTACTGCACCCCCATCTAATTGATAAGACGCTCTGATAAAGTCTTCATCTTCGAAAGTTCCTGATTCATCTACATCAATCTCAATTGTCACGTCCGAAAAACCCGTAATATTGATGCTTGGACTAATCCACACTGCACCATTTCCAGAGCCATTATTTCCTTGTGTACCATCAATGTCTCTGGCTTCAAAAACACCATTTTCTACACGAAAATAATCGCTACTTGCGGTCAAATTAGCATCATCAATATTGACCGTCCAATCCACGTCAGTAACGTCAATCGAATTACCGGGGCCAACAGCTCCTTTACCATTTTGACCAGTAAAGTCTTCCAAATAAATTATGGTTTGTGTATTTGCACTTAGGCATAGACACAGCAAGCCCATTAAAACAAACAGCTTTTTTAGGTTCATTTTTGAGTGAGGTTTATTCATAGATAATAGCATAGCCAGATGTCATCCAGACCATCTCACCATTTCTGGGAAGGATATGACAATGTGTATAACGCGCTTAGATTTCAGACGGAAAACCGTAATCAAATTGTTAAAATCAAAGAACTAGTACTTCTCGATTATTCTTTATTGATTACGTCAAGGAGCCATCGGCTATTTGCCAAATATCTTTGATTTTTTAATACTTTCGAAAGGAAAGACTTTAAGCTAGTATTAAAAGAAGGGCTTACCGGTTTTAAATTCAATTAACAAAAAAGCCCGCTGGCTTTACCAACGGGCTCTTTTTT